>JAJFUB010000102.1 GCA_021372615.1 bacterium
CCGCCCGGGGCGCTACCTTCCCGCCTGAGGCGGGCTGGAAGCCCGCACTACCCTGTCGGATCTGCGTTGTCCTCCCGGATTGCCCCGTCTACACGGGCTCCCTGGCTGCTCTGGCTGAGTTGCCGTCCGCCTACGCCGCGCCGCCGCCCACGGCGGCCGGCATGCCGGCCGGCACGGCGAACACCCGCGCGGCCAACTCCTGGTCCACCATGAACAGGCCGTTGGGGTTGTCGCCGATGAGACGCAGCTTCTGGCAGATCTGCTCGGCGTTGGCCTCCTCCTCGACCTGCTCGTCAATGTACCACTGCAGGAAGCTGGCCGAGGCGTGGTCGCGCAGCTCCTGGGCAATGTCCATCAGGGCGTTGATGCGCGAGGTGACGAACTGCTCGTGCTTGAGCACGGCCTCGAAGGCCGCCAGCGGGCTGGCCCATTCGGTCTCGGGGCCGTCAATGGCCTGCAACGTGACCTTCCCGCCGCGCTCGATGATGTAGTCGTAGAACTTGTAGGCATGCAGCGTCTCTTCCATGGACTGCACGCGCATCCAGTTGGCGAACCCGGCCAGCCCCAGGGCGTCGAAGTGCGCCATCATGGACTGGTACAGGTACGCCGAGTACAGTTCCTTGTTGATCTGGTCGTTGATGGCGACCCGCATCTTCTCGTCCATCATCGGCTACTCACCCTTCCACAGGCCGTGCAGGTTGCAGTACGCGCGGGCGACAACGCCGCTCAGGCAGAAGCTCGCCGCCGGGTCGTCACCGGGCTTGAGGACCTGCCGGGCGCACTTGCCACCGGCGTCCGTGACCTCGATCCACTCGATGTAGTGTTCCTCGGTCATCGGGTGGGCCACGCTGCCGACGGCGACCTTCGTGCCGGAGCCCTCGGCAGTGACGACCGGCACATGCTTCTCTCTGGCGGCGTCGGTGGTGTTCTCGACGAGCCGGGTCATGGGCGCACCGCAGCACACCATGGCGCCTTTGCCGGCATGGACCACCTCAACGATGATCCCGCACTTCTCACACTTGTATACCTGTCCCAGTTCGACGGCCATCGTGTCACTCTCCTTTGTTCTCGCGGTCTTGTCCGCGTCGCGGTTGTTGGCTACGCCAGGCACTTCCTCAGACACAAGAACCAATCCAGGCAGCGATACTCCTCCCCGGCGCCCCAACTCGCTCCCCGGGGGCGCCGTGCCTGCCAGGGGTCTGCATGCCCATCAGCAGGCGCCTGGTCTCGTCCGTGTTGCGGTGGTCGCCTGACAGCGGGGGCACTGCCCCGCGAACTCCGTGTGCTGGCCGGTCACGAGGTAGTCTGTGTGCTGCTGCACCTCGCCCAGCGGCGTCTGGGCCGGCTCGACGTCCACATCGGCCACCGCCCCGCACGCCTCACAGCGGATGTGCGCGTGAGGCGCAGCCCATCCGTCGAAGCGGCGCTGGTGGCCGGCGAGTTCGAGCTTGAGGATGACGCCCTGCTCGGCCAGCAATTCCAGGTTCCGGTAGACGGTGGCCAGGCTGATGCGCGGCAGCCGTTCGCGCACGATCAGGAACAGCTCATCCACCGTCGGGTGTGAGGTGAGCTTACACAGCTCCTCCAGAACGATGTCACGCTGGCGGCTGTGGCGATGGGTGACACGGCTGTTGGTATTATCCATAGCGATTATCGTTATCGATTATAGCCACGGCTCTCCTGCTGTCAAGGGGCATTCTGGCTTCCTTGACGTCCTCTGCCCGCCCGTCTATACTACGGCAAATCGAGTTGTGTGGCTGTGACGGGGAGGAGTAGGCGGATGGAGGGGCCGGATAGCATCCGGCCCAGGGCGCTTCCAGAGAGCCGGCGGCAAGGTGAGAGTGCCGGCAGCGTCCCCCGCTGAACGTCGCCCCCGAGCCGTGCGGGTGAACGGCGAGTTGCGTACAACGCGCCCCTCAACTCGCACCGGGTACGCCCGTTAGCGCGTCGGCGCATGAGGGTGCGCCAGAGAGCCGTGCGGCGACGCACGGAACGTGGGTGGTACCGCGGGAGCCTTCTTCGGCCTCTCGTCCCAGGGGTGGTCACTTGCTGACCCACCAGGATGAGAGGCGATTTCGTTACTGCCGCACGGTGACTGATGAATGCTGAATGGGCGGCGACGCGCGCGGCCCCAGCGATTGGCGGTCCCATCCCCCATTCATCATTCCGCGTTCATCGTTCATCACTGGAGTTCACCATGCCTACCGACATGCCCAAAGCCTACGAACCCCAGCAGGTGGAGGGGCGCATCTACGAGTACTGGATGCAGTCCGGCGTGTTCAACGCCGAGGTGGAGCCCGACAAGCCCCCCTTCTGCATCGTGATCCCGCCGCCCAACGTGACGGGCATCCTGCACATGGGCCACGCGCTGGACAACGCCATCCAGGACCTGCTCACCCGCTGGAAGCGCATGAGCGGCCATGCGGCCCTATGGTTGCCCGGCACGGACCACGCCGGCATCGCCACCCAGAACGTGGCGGAGAAGGAACTCGCCAAGGAGGGCCTGACCCGGCATGACCTGGGGCGCGAGGCCTTCGTGGAGCGCGTGTGGGCGCTCAAGGAGCGGCACCACAGCCACATTGTCGAGCAACTCCGGCGCCTGGGCGGCTCGATGGACTGGCGGCGCGAGCGCTTCACGCTCGACGACCAGTGCGCCCGGGCGGTGCGCGAGGCCTTCGTGACGCTCTATGAGCGCGGGCTCATCCACCGCGGGGCTTACATGATCAACTGGTGCCCCCGCTGTGAAACCGGGCTGTCGGACCTGGAAGTCGAGCACGAGGAGCACCAGGGCAGCCTGTGGCACATCCACTACCCGCAGGCCGACGGCAGCCGCGGTGTGACCGTGGCGACGACCCGCCCCGAGACCATGCTCGGCGACACCGCCGTGGCCGTGCATCCCGAGGACGAGCGCTACGCCGACCTGATCGGCAAGACGGTGCTGCTGCCGCTAATGAACCGCGAGATCCCGATCGTGGCCGACGAGCACGTGGAGCGGGAGTTCGGCACCGGAGCCGTGAAGGTGACGCCGGCGCATGACCCCAACGACCTGGAGATCGCCCAACGGCACAGCTTGCCCAGCGTTGTGGTCATCGCCCCAGACGGCAAGATGACCGCCGAGGCGGGTGCGTACGCCGGGATGGACCGCTACGACTGCCGCAAGCAAGTGGTGGCTGACCTGGAGGAGCTGGGCCTGCTGGAGAGCATTCAGGACTACACCCACTCGGTAGGCCACTGCCAGCGCTGCCACACGGTGGTGGAGCCCCTCGTGTCCGAGCAGTGGTTCCTGAAGATGGCGCCGCTGGCCGAGAAGGGTCTGGCCGCGGTGCGCTCCGGTGACGTGCGTTTCGTGCCCGAGCGGTGGACGAAAGTGTACACCGACTGGCTTGAGAACATCCGCGACTGGCCGATCAGCCGGCAGCTCTGGTGGGGCCACCCCATCCCGGTGTGGACGTGCGAGGCGTGCGGCCGAGAGATCTGCACGCGCGAGGACCCCACCGTGTGCCCGGGCTGCGGCAGTGCCGAACTGCGGCCCGATCCGGACGTGCTGGACACGTGGTTCAGCTCGGGCCTGTGGCCTTTCAGCACCCTCGGCTGGCCCGAGCAGACCCCCGAGCTGGGCTTCTTCTACCCTACCTCGGTGCTCGTGACCGCCTATGACATCATCTTCTTCTGGGTCGCGCGGATGATCATGATGGCCATGGAACTACGCGATGAGAAGCCCTTCTCCGAGGTGTTCATCCATGGCCTCGTGCGCGACGACAAGGGCCGCAAGATCAGCAAGTCGCTGGGCAACAACATTGACCCCATTGACCTGATCGAGCGCTACGGCGCGGACGCGCTGCGCTTCGCGCTGGTGCAGCTCATCACCCACGGGCAGGACCTGAGCTACTCCGAAGACCGCATGGTGGGCGCGCGGAACTTCTGCAACAAGCTCTGGAATGCCGCGCGGTTCGTGCTGATGAACCAGGAGGACGGAACCGAGGAGGCGCCGGACGGCGAGCTGAGCCTGCCGGAGCGATGGATCCTGTCGCGACAGGCAGCGGTGCTGGCCGAGACCGATCGCTGCCTGCAGCGGTATGACCTGGCCCAGGCCGCCGACGCGCTGTACGCCTACACCTGGGACGAGTTCTGCGACTGGTTCGTGGAGTTGTCCAAGGCCGACCTGTACGGCGAGGACGCGGCCCGGGCGGCGCAGATGCGGGCGCGGCTCCGCGGACTGCTGTCCGGCATCCTGCGGGCGCTGCACCCGTTCATGCCGTTCATCACCGAGGAGATCTGGCAGCTTGGCGGGCTGGGGGAGGGCAGCATCGCCGTGGCGTCGTACCCGACCGCCGAGGCGGCCGACCGCGACGACGAGGCCGAGATGCAGATGGCCATGGTGATGGAGATCACCAACCAGATCCGCTCCTGGCGGGCGCAGCTCGGGCTGCCGCCGCAACAGAAGATCAGTGTGCACATGGTGGCCGACGCGCAGGCGGAGGCGGTGCTGCGCGAGGTGGAGCACGGGATGCGGGCGCTGGCGCGGCTGGAGAGTGTTACCTATGGGGCCACCGTGGGAGGGCTGGCTGCCGTGGGAGGGGTCACCGACCCCGATCAGTCGCGGTCGGTGACCGCTCCCACCTGCCCCTCCAATGAGAAGGCCCTCACGGCCATCGTGCAGGGCGTGACCGTGATCCTGCCGCTGGCCGGGGCCATCGAGGACCCGCAGGCCCAACTCGACCGCCTCAGCAAGCGCCTCGCCGACCTGGAGAAGGACAAGCAGCGGGCGGAGGGAAAGCTGGGTAACGAGAGGTTCGTGCAGAACGCCAAGCCCGAGATCGTCCAGCAGGAGCGCGCGCGCCTCGCGGAGACCGAGGCCCAGATCGCGCATTTGAACGAGCAGAAGGCGCTGTTTGAGGGTCTCCTGTAGCCAGTCTACATGGCCACCATCTGAGGATGATGGAGGCTCCAGCATGTTCACGCTCATTGACGCGGCTGGCTGCACGAACTGCTGCCGCCATTGCAGTGCCGAGGGACACCCTCCCTACGGCGCGTTCTTCTCGCTGGCCGAGATGGTGGAACTGGTCGCCGAGGGCTGGGAGATCTACCCGTACTACGAGGCCAGCGCCCACCCGGAGTTCCCGGCGATCCTGGGGCCGCCGATCTGCGCTGAGACCGAGGAGTACGTTCCGACCAACGGCTTCGGGATCGCGCGTGCCCCCGACCCGGGCGCTGTCCTCCGGCAGTTGCGGGACTACGGCCGGCGGTTCCTCTCGCTGACCTTGCACGGCACCGCAGAGCACCACGACTGGTTCGTGGGCCGCCATGGGGCCTATGCCGACATCATCGAGGCCAGCCGGCTGGGGCGGGAGCACGGCTTCGGCATCCACTGGAACCTCTACCTGGACAACCGCAACCTCGAAGAGATACCCGAGGTGATTGCGGTCGGCCGTGAAGCCACCGCCGGCGAGCCGTGGCTCGAAATCGTGGCCAACCGGGGGAACCGTCGCACGTGGCGTTACGAGGCGCTGCGGCCGTCGCTGCGAGATGTGCGCGAGCGCCTGGCGCCGTGGGTCATGCAGGAAGCATGGAAAGCGGTAGACAAGCAACCCGTTCAGCCGGAGAAGCTGACGGAGGCATACTGGCTGGCGGAGTGGCAGCGGCTGGCGAACGCGGGCGAAAGCCTCGAGCCGTTCATGGGCTCTTCAGCCTTCCTGAAGATCACCCGCGACCGGGAGGTCTACTTGATGGCCCCGCCGCCGGTGAGACTACTGGGGCATCTGTCGGAGGGGCGTGAGGCACTCGAGGCGCGGGCCGAAGAGCTGGCCGCCACCCCGGCGCATCTGACGCCACCGCCCGAGGCAGACACTTTGTTCGCGGACTCCGACCTGCTGCACCCGTACGGGGCGAGCGTGCGGCAGAAGCTGATCGGCATCTTGCAGTTCGGGCCCTGCTCTGAAGGAGCGATATGAACATGAGAATCGGCATCGCAGACTACGGCATGAGTGTCTGGGACGGCGGCTGCTTCGATAGCGAGCAGCGCTGGCTCGACCTCCAGAAGATCGGCTACGAGGGCACAGAGCGCCTGGCGGCCAACGAGGGCGCCGAGGCGGTCCTCAAGGCCGCGCGGATGCACCGCCACGGGATGGACTTCGCCACCTGCCGTGGGCCGAACATCGAGGTCTCGATCCAGTGGACCGCGGCCTTCGGCAAGACGTACGTGTGGACCGAGGTCACCGGCAAGGACTTCGACACCTTCTGCCGGCAGGTCAACATCCAGGCCGAGGCGTGCCGCCGCTGGGGCATCCGGGTGGCGCTGCACAACCACCTCGGATCCCTGGTGGAGTCACAGACGGAGTTGGAGGAGTTCCTCTCCCGGTGCCCCGACTGCGGCCTGATCCTCGACACGGCCCACCTGGCCGCCGCCGATGGCGACCCGCTAGCCATCGTCCACAAGTACGCTGACCGCCTCGTCTCGATGCACCTGAAGGACTGGCTCGTGCTCAAGCCCGAGATCGGCCTGGACCGCTGGTACGAGCGGGGCCGCTTCTGCGAGCTGGGCGCCGGCAACATCGGGATGGACAACGCCGCGGTCGTCGCGGCGCTCAAGCAGGTCGGCTATGACGGCTGGCTGTTCGTCGAGCATGACACGCACCTACAGGACCCGCTGCTGGACCTGGCGATCAGCCGGGAGTACCTGCGAGCCGCAGGCGTGTAGTGCCGTAGGAGCGCCGGCTTCCAGCCGGCCCGCCGTTGCCGTAGGGACACGCGTGCCGGCTGGAAGCCGGCGCTCCTACGGCCACGGCATCCGTCCCGCCACGAGGGAGGCAAGATGAAAGCGCTCAGCGTCCTCTGCGCACTCTGCGTCGGTGCCGCTGCCCTCGCCGCTCCCCCACTCCCCATCGCCCCTGAGGCCCGCATCGAGCCGGGCCAGGCCCAGACGTTCACCCTCAGTATCCCCGCCGAGGCCCTGCAGCAGAAGCTCGCCCTCTCGCTCCTCGCCCGGCTGGATTCCCCCGGCCTGGGCGGCTCGACGTTCTCCATGGGGATCACCGTCAACGGCAAGGCCGTCGAGCGCAAGCGACTGCTGAACAAGCTCCCTGAGACCGAGATGCTGAGCGGTCTGAAGCTGGACTGGTTCGGGCAGGAGGGCTGGCGGGTCTGCTACTCGCCCGACTACGAGGGGGCCAACCGCGAGGATCACCCGGCCTGTCTCGTGGGAGGCCACGCCTACGACTCCGTGCTCGACGTGTCGGACCTGCTCCACGCAGGGGCGAACGAGATCGTCATCCGGCATGCGGAGACGCGGATCAAGAGCGCGCTGGTGCTCAAGGACGTGGCGCTGGTGACGGCGCCGGCAAGGGTGGTGCCGCCTGACGAGCAGCCCGAAGACCCGAACGCCCCCCTGGCCGTCATCGCGCCGACCGACCGCAGTAAGGTCGCGTACAAGCTGCAGACCCACCCCGGAGGCGGGCTGCGCGTGACCTGCGGCAAGCTCATTCTGGACCTGAACAGCAGCTTCTCGTACCGGAACGTGGGGTGGCGTATGCTGGGTGAGAAGGCCGACAGCGCCGGGCGGGAGGCGGCTGCGAAGTACTATCGTCTCGACCGCACCATCAAGCGGCTTCCCGACCACATCGCGATCAGTGACAAGCTGACCAACCTGACCGACCAGGACCTGCACATCAGCGTGCGCCACATGATCCAGACGGGCGGCCTGAACGGGGCCGAGGTGTACCTGCGGGGGCAGAAGTCGCGGATCATGGAGGGCTACGAGAGGGGCGGGGACAATCCGACCGTCTTCCTGAGGTTGGGCGATGACGGGCTGGGGATCGTCGCTGAGGATGATGTCCTGCGCGTGCAGTGTGCCCAGGTGGCGACGCGCCAGCCCGCCGAGGCGGGGCTCGTAGACAACTACCTCATGCTGGAGCCCCGGGCGACGTATGAGCTGCGCTGGTCCATCTATCCCGTACTGAAGGGCGACTACTTCGACTTCGTCAACGCCATCCGGCGGAACTGGGGGACGAACTTCACGATCCCCGGGGCGTTCGCGTTCGCTCCGCACCCGACCCACGAGGCCGAGGTGCCAGACCTGAAGGGCTGGCTGCAGAACGGGGCGCTCCAGATCGTGTCCCTGCAGATCCCCATGCCGCGTCCGGCGGTGCTGGCGCACGGTCTGGCCTTCTTGCGCGAGCCGGAGGAGCAGCAGCGCCTCAAGGCCCAGGCGGACAGGCTCCGGGCGCTCATGCCCGGACTGCAGGTGCTGCAGTACCTGCACGTCTACATCACGCGTTGGGATGAGGCGACCACGCTGTATGCCGACGCCCGGCATCTGGGGGCCGATGGCAAGCAGCTTTCGTACGCCGCCGGAAGCTGGCAGCCGACCTTCTGGCTCTTCCTGCCCACGACGACGAACGCCTATGGGCGCGAGATGAACAAGACCTTCGACCTCGTCTGCGACGGGCTCGGCTTCGATGGCGTGTACTGGGACGAGCTGTCGCATAGCGCGACCGACGTCGCCTACGGGCTGTTCGACGGACATTCGGCCCTGCCGAACATGCAGCAGATGACCGTCCAGGAGAAGGTGGCGCTGACGCCGCTGTACTGTCAGGGCTACCAGGTCCAGCAGGCCCGGCGGGTGCTGGACGCCGGGAAGGTCCTGATCGGCAACGGCCAGCCGGTCACCGAGACGATGACGAAGCTGCACTTCCCGCGCTTCGTCGAGGCGTGGCACCCGAGCAACCTGCGCTATGCGCACCTGTACTGCCCGGTCGGGCTCAGCTCGCCCGACCGGGTGCGCGCGGAGGAGGACATCGTGCCATCGGTGCGCGGCCACCTGCAGAACGGGGGGCTGTGGTACTACTACTGTGGCTGGAACGTCGTCAAGCTGACCCATCCGACCGTCACGGCGCACATGTACCCGTTCACGCCCGTCGAGTTGCACGCCGGCTATGCTATCGGCCGGGAGCGCATCCTGACGGCGAAGTCCGGGCTGTTCGGCTGGGGCGACAAGAGCA
This sequence comes from bacterium, assembly GCA_021372615.1. Lineage (NCBI taxonomy): Bacteria > bacterium. Next base: position 8,997 of record JAJFUB010000102.1, read on the forward strand.
GGCGACAGGTGTATGCCTATGGGCCAGACGGTCCGCAGATCACAGGGTTCCAGGCGGCGGAGAAGACCATCAAGGGGAGCCTGTACTCCGAGGTGCGCGTGCCGGCCGGGGGTGTGGTCGTGATCGAGAGGGTGAAGTAGATGCCCGCTGCCCCGCCGCGGCGCTCTGCCTTGCCCGCGCGTCTGGCCGCCCTGACGGCCTTCGCCATCGCCATGGGCCACCTGGAGGCGGTGGTGGTGGTCTACATCCGGCACATCCTCGGGATCGTGCCGACACCCGAGCAGCTGGACCGGGCAGTGTACGAGCAGGTGCCGCACTGGATCATCACGAGCGAGCAGGGGCGCGAGGCCGCGACGATCATCATGCTGGTGACGCTGGCGGTGCTGGCTGGGCGCCGGCCGCTGGAGAAGCTGGCCGTGTTCCTGTACGCCTTCGCGGTGTGGGACATTTTCTACTATGTGAGCCTGAAGGTGCTGATCGGCTGGCCGGCGTCGCTGCAGACGATGGACCTGCTCTTCCTGATCCCCACGGCGTGGTTCGGCCCGGTGTGGCTGCCGGTCTCGGTCTCGGCGCTGATGATTGTGGCGGCGTTGTGCCTGTTCGCGCGCGAGCAGAGGCAGTGAGGGGCCGGGCAAGCCGGTAGCCACGCCTCCGGCGCTGACGGCTACGACACGGCGCCGGTGCGTGAGGAGAAGGGGGCCGGGCGACGGGGGCCGTTGGGTGCCGTGGGACGGGGCCGTTCGAGGCCCGGAGGGCCGACTCAGTCTAGGCGGGGGCGGAAGCCCCCGTCATCCGGCGCCATCCCCTCCCTCCCCGCCGAGCGCCGGAGGCGCGGCTCAAGACCGAATGGAGTGCCACCATGCGACCGATCCTGTCGTGCTGTCTCGCCCTCGTTGTCGCCTCTGCTGCCGCCCATGCCATCACCTACCGGGATGCCACCACTGCCCTCATCGCGAAGCTCTGGGACGCCAACCCACCCGGTGAGGTGCTGTGCCGCGAGGACTTCTGCGCGGGCAACCTGGACAACTGGAAGCCCGACCAGGGCTGGAGCGTCGTGGACCGGCCGGAGGGGGGCGGGAAGTGCGCGCGGGTCGTCTCCTCCGAGAAGGAGAACGAGGACCTCATCCTGGCCCGCCACGTCGCCATCACGCCCGGCCACCCCATCGTGGTGTGCTGGCGGACACGCTTCGTGTCCGGTAGCGAGCCGCTGCACCTGCGCGTGGACTTCTTCGACGCCGCGGGCAAGACCGGCAAGCCGTATGCCCGGCAGGACACGTCGCGCGAGGGCCAGCAGTGGACCGAGAATGCGATGCTCGTTTCGGACTGGTTCCCCGCCTACACGCGCGAGATCACCATCTGGTTCCACCACAACCCCGGCGCGAACACGACCTCGCTGCTGTCGGACATCCGCATCGTGGACCTGGGGCCGGCGGCCACGGCGCTCGTGGCGGCGGAGCTGCCCCGCGTGCGGGAGATGAGCCGCCAGCTCGTGCGTGATGCGGCCGGGTTGCCACGCACGCCCCTCGCACAGGCCTGGCGGCAACTCATCGTTGCCGAAGCGGCCCGCGCGGATGCGGCGCTGGCGGCGTGCGCGCGGATGGAGCCGGGCAGCCCCGATCTCGACCGGGTGCTGGCCGGGCCGGCTACGGCGGTGGCACGACTCACCGAAGCCGTGGCAGGGCTGAAGTCTGGCGTCGTCACTACCCGAGGCCTCCTCGCCTATGCCACGACGCCCGTCACGTCGCAGATGGTGCTGCCCTACAGCCCGTCCCTGCACGGGGCGCGCCTGGGGCCATTGGCAGTGACCGCCTGCCCGGGCGAGACCGAGTCGGCCAGCCTCGTACTGTGGGCGCCGCAGGGCGTGACGCGCCTGCTGCCCAGTGTGTCGGCGCTCAAGGGCCCCGGCGGCTCCATCCCGGCGAGCGCCGTGGACGTGAAGTGGGTCAAGTGCTGGTATCAGGCCGGGACGGCGCCGCATGGGGTGGCGCAGGACCGGGCGCACAGGGTGCTCGTGCCCGAGTTGCTGCTCAACGACGACTCGCTGGTGCGGGTGGACCTGGAGGGGCAGCACAACTCCCTGAAGCTCAGCTTCCCCGCCGGCGCACGCTACGTGGGGATAGACGACCCGACGCCGCCCAAGCCCTCCTGGGGCCTGAACCTGAAGACGGACGAGTACCCGGTCCGGGATGCTGCGACGCTGCAGCCGCTCGACCTGCCGGCCGGGCAGAACAAGCAGGTGTGGCTCACCGTGCGCGTGCCCGAGGGGTGCAAGCCGGGGAGGTATGTCGGTCGGGTGACGCTGACGGCGCAGGGCAAGCCGCTGGGCGAGACGCCGCTGACGGTCCAGGTGCTGCCGCTCAAGCTGGAGGCGCCGCGCACGCACTATGACCTGTCCCGCCCGTTCACCGGCAGCCTGTACTACTGGGGCGAGCTGGACGGGACCGGGGCGGGCGGCATCGGCTACAAGCTCAAGAGCGAACAGCAGTTCCGCGCGGAACTGCGCGCCATGGTTGAGCACGGAATCGTCGCGCCCGCCATGATCTGGTCGCCCAAGATCATCTACGTGGACGAGCCCCTGTTCCGCCGACACCTGCAGATGGCGAAAGAGGCGGGGATGTCCGGGCGACCGCTGTACTTCGCCGACTCTGGGCTCATCGGCGCGCCCACCGAACCGGCCGCGCTGGCGGCGATGCAGGAGAACATCCGCAAGACCATCCGCGTGGCCGCCGAGTATGGCTTCACCGGCGTGTACTTCTACGGCATTGACGAGGCGCGGGGAGAGAAGCTGCGGGCCGAGCGGACCGCCTGGCAGGCGGTGCACGAGGCGGGCGGCAAGGTCATCGTGTCCGGCTTCCAGGGCCAACTGGAGGCGGTGGGCGACCTGCTCGATCTGTTCAACCGCGCCGGGGACCCCGCGGCCGACAACGCCGCCGCCTGGCACGATCGCGGGCATCTCATCTGGAACTACGCCCACCCGCAGACCCCCGCCGAAGACCCCGAGATGTACCGCCGCAACTACGGCCTGTACCTGTGGCGGATGGACTACGACGGGGCCTGCACGTATTGCTTCATGGACTCCTCGGGGGCGCAGTGGAACGACTTCGATGACGACACCTATCGCGACCACTGCCTAGCCTACCCGACGGTGGATGGTGTCGTCACGACGCTGGCGCTGGAAGGCTTCCGCGAGGGGCAAGACGACTTGCGGTATGTGACCACGCTCAGGACGCTGATCGCCAAGTCGCCGCAGCAGCCCGCAGCCATCGAGGCGGAGAAGTGGCTGGACGGGCTCGACATGCGGACGGCGGACCTGGGGGCGGTCCGGGCCGAGGTCATCCGACGGATCGAGGGGCTCAGGAAGTAGCCCGCGCGGCGGTGTCGGCCGCGAACTGTGCCAGGCACTCGCGGGCAGCTGCTGCGTTGCCTGCGGCCAGCAGGGCCTGCGCGTCGGTCTCGGCTGCCTGACGGCGTTGCTCCGTCTGCGCTTCGAACTGCTGCCATGACGCCAGTGGCACACGACGCTGCCAGTGGGCGAAGGTGGCGCCATTGGCATAGGCTTCGGGGGTGCCCGTTGCGCCCATGTGCAGGGGGAAGTAGCCTGTCTCGTCGGCCTTGCCCAGCGCCGCCCAGGCGCAGGTGAACAGATCCGGGCGGTCCGGGTCAATCTGCACCGTCAGCGAGGAGCAGTTGCCGGCCACGCACACGCCCGGCAGGCGCGAGGCGGCGTCGAAGTCGGCGGGCGTCAGCCTCCCCCGCCGCTCGTCCAGCAGGGGGCGCAGGCCCTCACGCTCCACGGTCTGCACGCAGCCGTCCCGCGTCTCGGACGTGACTTCGACCTTGCCGTGGGCGTTGTAGACCACCATGGCGTGACCGGTGGCGTCAGCGAAGGCCCAGTTGGTGGCGATGTTGCCCCCGGCGTACCAGCCCCGGTCGTTCATCATCCGCACGATTTCCAGCGCCTCGGCGCAGGTCGTCGCCGTCTCGGCGATGTGGCGCAGGCCGTAGGGGTTCATCAGACCCCCGTAGTAGGGGTCGGGGTCGCTGCCGGCCTGGTCGGCCGAGCCGGCGAGCCCGGCAGCGTTGACCATCATCATCGCGCCGGTGTCGCTCGTGTCGCCGACAGAGATGAAGGGCAGGACGCCCGGCACGAGCGTCTCCTTGCGGTAGAAGGCCTGGGGGCGCGCGAGGTTGTCGCGGTTCTTGTGGAAGAGCGGGCGGCCGTCAGCCGTGGCGGAGCCGACGGCCGCATAGGAGATGCAGTCTTCCGCGAACAGTAGCCCCCGGTAGCGGCCTACGAGGCAGGCCAGGTAGAGATCGAGGCTGACGCCGGCCACCTGCGCGATGGCGGCGGCTTCGTCGAGCCAGTGGGGTGCGAGCTGCCGGACAATCCCGACATGACGCTGCGAACGCGCCACCAGGGTGGCCTCGTCCTGCCCGTGCTCATCGCGGGCGAGGCGCAGGAACTCGTCCAGATGGGCGACGATGTCGCCCCGGTTCATCTCGCCCCACTCACGGCCGATGGCGTCAGGGGAGCCGCATAGGTGGACCATTGTGTCAACCTCGGAAAGTCAGTAGGGCAGGCGGCTCGCCTGCCCTACTGGAGTGTCCCTGCGCGGGCGAGCTGCCCGCGCTACTGTGACTGCGGCACGCGCATGGGCTACCCCGCCCGCCCCGTAATCGCCTTCGTCGCGGCTGATTCCTCGGCGGCGAGATACGTCGTGTCGCCCTCGCGGATGCGCTGGACGGCCTTGCTGACGGCCGCGCAGATGTACTCGTTGTCGTTCTGGCTCATGCGCGGGTGCATCGGAATGCAGAACAGCCGCTTGGCAATGACCTCGGACTTGGGCACTTCCTGCCCCGGCACACGGTCGCGGATGAACGGCACCGTGTTGTGACACGGTGGGTTGGCGACGACGCTGGAGACCTTGTAGTCCTCGATGAGGATCTTCATGAGCTGGTCGCGCTTGGCGCCGGCCCATGCCTCGGGTACCAGCAGTGTGTACAGGTAGTACGTGTGCTTGACCTCCGGGGCCTCATACGGCAGCGTCAGCTCCGGCACGTCCTTGAGCATCTCGTTGCGGGCCTTGGCCACGGCGTAGCGCTCGGCGAGCATCTGCGGGAGCTTCCGGAGCTGCACGAGGCCGACGGCGGCCTGGATCTTGGTCATCTTGTAGTTGCTGCCCCAGCCGGTGGCCCAGCCGAACTGCCGCAGGCCGCGCAGGCGCAGGGCCAGATCCGGGTCGTCCACCGTGACGCCGCCGCCTTCGCCCAGGGTCGTCATGAGCTTCTGGGTGTGGAACGACAGGACGCTCATCCAGGCGCCGTGGGTGTTCTTCTTGCCCTTGTACTCGCCGCCCATGCAGCGGGCCACGTCGCCGATGAACTTGGCGGGGCCGAACTCGGGGTGCGGGTTGGCGGCGGCGATCTCCTGGTACTTGTCGATCGGCGCCGAATACCCGTTCATGTGGGTGACCATCATGGCCCGGGTGTTCTTGGTCAGCTTCTTGGCCACGTCATCCACATCGGCGCACAGCGTCTGCGGGTCCACTTCGCACAGCACGAGCTTGGCCCGCTGCCCCAGTACGGCCATCAGGGCCGCCCGGAAGTTCACCGAGGGGACGATGACCTCGTCTTCGGGCCGCAGGTCCAGGCACATGAGGGTCATGTCCAGGCCGCTGCCGGCCCCGTTGATGCTCACGCAGTCCTGGGTCTGGCAGTACTCGGCCAGGGCCGCCTCGAACTCTTCGATCTCCGGGCAGATGAACCCGAAGCCCTTGGTCGGATCGAATGACTCCCGGACGGTCCGGTTGAGGACCTCCATCTCTTCTTCGCCGTAATAGCCGCCGAGCAGCGGCTCATTCGGCCAGGCAACCTCCAGGCTGCCGGTGGCCAGGATCTTGTCGCTGGTGACCGCATCCATTGCGCTCAAACCTCCTGTTGCTGACGCGCGTGTTGGTGATAGCTTCCCCGCCCGTTCAGGGTTCCCTTCTTTGCCCAGGCGGGCGGAACGGCAACAGCCCGGCGCGAGCGCCGGGCTGCGGTGGGCACGGGCGGCCTCTATTGGGCAGGGGCAGGGGCGGCACCCGGCACGGGCGAGCCCTCGGACGGGAACTGCACCTTGGATTCGACCTTGGCCCCCTTCAGGATCTCGGTGCGCTTGGCCAGGGTCAGGCTCATCAGTTGCCGCCGGCGCAGCATGTCGCGCAGTGTTGCGCCCACTTCCTCGAAGGGCGGGACGCGGGCGGCCTTGAAGCCGATGCGCTTGAGCAGGTGCCAGCCCATCGCCGACTGCACCGGCGGGCTGATCTCGTTCTGGGCCTTGAGCGCGAAGGCTGCCTTCTGGAAGTCGGTATCGCCATTGGGTACGAAGCCCATGTCGCCGCCGTTCTCGCGGGTGCGGGCGTCGAGGCTGGACTTCTTGGCGGCCTCCTCCCAGGTGGTCTTGCCGGTGGTGATCTGCGTGCGCAGGGCCTGGGCCTCTTCGGGGGTCTTCACCAGAATGTGGGCGACGCGGACCTGCGCAGGCTCTCCCACGGCTTCCTTGTTCGCCTGGTAGAGGCGCGCCACGTCCTCGTCGCTGACGCTGATCTGCTTCTCCACCATCTTCTCGATCAGCATCTGGTCGTACAGCCCGGCGACGAAGGCCTCGGGGGTGAGGGCCTGCTTGGCGAGCCACGTGGCAAAGGTCTCGCCGGTCATGGGCGCGCGGGCGTCAATCGGGGCCTGGGTGGCCTGGAAGCGCCGCTCCAGCTCCTCCTGGGTGACGCTGACGCCGGCGGCCTTGGCCGCCTGGCGGATGGCGAGGTTGCCGCACATGTCGCGCAGGACGCGCTCGCCGTAACGGGCCTGCAGGGCACTGAGGAACTGGGACTGGGTGATGACCTCACCGTTGACGATGGCTGCAGGCTTGTCGGCCGGAGCCTGGGCGTACGCCCCGACCGCTACCAACAGCAGCAGCGGCCAGACAAGCCGCACAAGGTGCTTCATGGGTTGCTTCCTTTCGTGTCTGCGACGGCGCCTGACGCAGGGATGCGGAGCCAGGCCTTGCCGTTCCTGATCTGCAGTTGCGTGCCCAGCGGCTGGGAGATGCGCACCAGGCGGGCCAGGATCTTGTCGCGCCGGTCGGCCGCGGGGTAGATCGGGCCCATGCGGGCGCGGGGGATCCAGATGGGCTTGGCCATGATCTGCCAGCCCCAGCCTTCGGCGTAGTCAATCTTGAAGATGGCGCTCTCCATGCGCTCACCCTCGCGCTGGTCGAACACGAAGTTGCCCATCGAGTATAGGATGGGCTTGCCCTGGAAGACCTCCAGGCCTTGCAGCGTGTGCGGATGGTGCCCCAGCACGATGTCGGCCCCGGCCTCGATGGCCGCGTGGGCGGTGTCCTTCTGTCGCTGGCTGGGCATGGACTGGTACTCTTCACCCCAGTGGAACGAGACACACAGGATGTCGCACTGGGAGCGGGCAGCGCGGATCTGGGCGATGAGGTTGCTGCGGTCCGGGCTGACCTTGTTGTACGAGCCGTGGTTGATGGTCAGGTCGGTGGCCCCAAGGAAGCCCATGCGCACCGGGTACGCCCCGACGCTCAGGAGGGCCGGGCGGCCGCCCTGGCGGTCACGGTCGGCGCCGCAGTACTTGATGGCGTGCTTATCCAGAACGCCCAGGGTCTGCATGATGCCTTCGCGGCCGGCGTTCAGGGAGTGGTTGTTGGCCAGGGTGACGACGTCGAAGCCCCCGTCCAGGAGCACCTGAACCGTCGCCGGGCGGGCCCGGAAGATGCAGTCACTCGGGGCATGGGGCCCCACGGTGGACAGAGGCGATTCGAGGTTGGCGAAGCTCACGTCGGCGTCTGCGGTGAGGCCCTTGACCTTCGCCAGGATGCTATGCACGCCGTTCTTGCGGATGGCGTCGTCCACGTTGCGGTCGGTCATGCAGTCACCGACCGCGACCATGGTGAACTTGCGGCAGGCAGGGGCCTGCTGCGCCGGCGAATCGGCCGTCACCGGGGCCGGCGCGGCGGCCGGGTTGGCGGCGACAGGTGCGACGGCCATCGGTTGTGCCTGGTAGTATGCGCCAACGGGAGTGACGCCCCCCAAACAGCGCATGGTGACCCCCAACAGGACCACACCGCACAACCCGATGACAAGAGGAGCGGACCGCTTCATATCCATGTTAGACCTCGGAATGCGACAAGGGTTTCCTCTTCGTGCGGTGCATGATAGGGGAGCACAATCGCAGGAGTCAACGCAAGCGGCTCAAAATGCCCTCAAGCCCCTATTTCGGGGACACCATACTTAATTCGACGTCGACAGTGCCGGACGACAGGCCACGCGGGGCGGAATTAAGTATGGTGTCCCCGAAATAGCGGATGGTGTCCCCGAAATAGCGGTGGGTTGACGGTGCAGGGGGGCAGTGCTACGATAGCCGCGTGACGACCCCGCCCCCTCCGGATGCCCCGAGTCCCGCTCCGATGGATGACCTGGCCGCAGCGCGCCGTCTCGCCGAAGCCCAACGCCTGCTGACTGCGGAGATCGGCAAGGTGATCGTGGGCCAGCAGGAGGTCATCCACGAACTGCTGATCGCGCTGTTCGGGCGGGGGCACTGCCTGTTCGTCGGGGTGCCGGGGCTGGGCAAGACGCTCCTGGTGCGCACACTGGCTCGGGCGCTGGACCTGGCCTTTTCCCGTATCCAGTTCACCCCGGACCTGATGCCCGCCGACATCATCGGCACGGACATCATCCAGGAGAACCCCACGACGGGCCGGCGGGAGTACGTCTTCCTGCGCGGGCCCATCTTCGCCAACATCATCCTCGCCGACGAGATCAACCGCACCCCGCCCAAGACCCAGAGTGCCCTGCTGCAGGCCATGCAGGAGTTGCAGGTGACGGCTGGGGGTGAGACCTATCCCCTCCCGCCGCCTCTGCTGGTCCTCGCGACCCAGAACCCGGTGGAGCAGGAGGGCACCTACCCCCTGCCCGAGGCTCAGCTCGACCGCTTCATGTTCAACGTCTTCCTTGACTACCCCTCGGCGCAGGAGGAGGAGCGCATCGTCCTGGAGACGACCTCCAACGTGCTGCCGGAGGTGTCGCCGGTCATGGCTCGGGCGGAGATCCTGCGGCTGCAGGAGGTCGTGCGCGCGGCGCCGGTGGGGCCGCACGTGGTGCAGTATGCGGTGCGGCTGGCGCGGATGACGCGGCCGGCCGATGATACGGCTCCGAGCTTCGTCAGGCAGTGGGTGCAGTGGGGCGCCGGGCCGCGCGCGCCGCAGGCGCTGGTGCTGGGGGCGAAGGTGCGGGCGCTGCTGGAGGGACGGCTGACGGCGGATACGGAGGACGTGCGGGCCCTGGCGCTGCCGGTCCTGCGGCATCGCCTCATCCCCAGCTTCGCGGCCGAAGCGGACGGGGTGACGGCCGACGAGATCGTGCGGAGGTTGCTGGACACCATCCCCCGGTAGGCGCACGAGGCTGCTCGCCGCCGGCTCAGCGCGCAAAAGCCGGGCGTCTGGGTGACGCCCGGCGTTGTCGTCTTGTTGCGCCTGGCTGGTTAGCCGGAGGTGTACGGCAGCAGCGCGATCTCGCGAGCGCGCTTGATGGCGCCCGCCAGACGGTTCTGGTGCCGGCGGCAGGTGCCGGTCTGGCGCGCCTTGCGGATGCGCTTGCGGTCGTCTATGAACTGCTCGAGCATGCGGACGTTCTTGTAGTCAATGACCCGCGCCTGCGGCTCAACGCAGAACAGACAGACCTTCTTCTTGCGGCGGCGCAGACCGCCGCGCTCACCACGGGGACCCGATTCATGTGCCACGACGTAACATCCCTTCCTGCGGACCCACGGTCCGGCGGCAACTTGAGAGTGTTAGTATAGCGACACAGCGGCCGCAGGTCAAACATTTTGGCATCCCTGCGAGGGCAGACATGCGACAGACGGTACAGTCCCCCGACGTTCCTACCCCCAAGACGGCGTACAGCCAGGCCATGCTCGCCTCCGGGAGCCGCCTGCTGTTCATCTCCGGCCAGGTGGCCGTGGACGCCGCCGGGCAACTGGTCGGCAAGGATGACTTCCGGGCGCAGGTGCACCAGGTGTTCCGCAACCTGCAGGCCAACCTGGAGGCGGCCGGAGCGACGTGGGCGGACGTGGTCAAGCTCACCGTGCTCCTGACCGACATGGCGGACTTCCCCATCTTCAATGAGGTGCGTCAGGAGTACCTGCAGCCCCCCTTCCCCACCGCGACGACCGCCGCCGTCAGCGCCCTGGTCTCGCCGGACTGGCTCGTGGAGATCGAGGCCGTGGCGGTACTGGAGTAGCCCACGACAGCCTTCGCGCTGGCCGGGGCAGGTGGCGCTCTTCTTCGCGCGGAAGGCGCAGGCTGACGTCAGCAACAGGGGAGGTGAGCCTGGTGGCAGGCTACCACTACTTCGATGACGAGGATCTCCAGGCCGTCAGAGCCGTGCTGGACAAGGGCAACCTGTGCTCCATCGGCACCGGCACGCAGTCCGAGCTGTTTGAGCAGGAGTTCGCGGCCGAGTTCGGCTCGCCCTATGGACTGACCGTGGTCAACGCCATGGCCGGGCTCCATGTGGCAGTGGGGGCCTCCGGCGCCGGGGCGGGGAGCGAGGTGATCTGCGATCCGCTGGTCGTCTTCGGCGCTTTGGCGGTGATGTACCATAATGCGGTGCCGATCTTCGCCGACATTGACGTGGACACCCAGCTGATGGACCCGGTGGCCTTTGAGGCCGCCATCACGGACCGCACCAAGGCCGTCATCGTCACCCACTGGGCCGGGCTGATGGCCGACCTGGACCCGATCCGGCAGATCGCCGCCAGGCATGGCATCCTGGTCATCGAGGACTGCTCGCACGCCATCTACGCCAAGTACCAGGGACAGTATGCCGGGACGGTGGGGGATGTGGGGGTCTTCTCGTTCCAGCAGTCCAAGCAGATGGCCCTCGGCGACGGCGGGATGACGATCATGCGCGACCCCGACGTACGGCGGCACATGTATGACATGACCACCTTCGGCACCTGCCCCAAGCTGCTGTCATGGAACTACCGGATGAATGAGGTCGTGGCGGCCATCGGCCGGGTGCAGCTCAGACGCGCTCGCAGCTACGTGGACATCTGCATCGAGAACGCCGGGCTGCTCACCGAGGCGGTCGCGGGCTACGAGGCCATCGTCAAGCCGCAGGTGAACCCCGACCCGGCGCAGTATGAGCATACCTACCACATCTGGGCGGCGCGCTTCGAGGGCGACAAGGTGGGCGTTGACTACGGGGCCTTCAAGCAGGCCTGCGCCGACCAGGGAGTGCCCATCGGCTTCGGCTACATCGGCGCCCCGGCCTACAAGCAGGACACCATTCGCGACCAGATCGGCTACGGGCGGGACTGCCCGCGCGGCTGCCCGCTGGCCGAGCGCCACCCCGACTACACCCAGGACCTGTGCCCGAACGCCGAGTACCTGATGCCCCGGATCATGCTCAGCGGCACCGGCGGGGACCGGGCCAACTACGTGCGGACGGCGGAGAAGCTGCGGGGCGTGCTTGAGTCGTTTGGCTAACCACGTTATACTCTTCTCCAAGGAGGCCATGCCATGTGCCTGAAGGGGAAGAAGACGGCCGCGGACAAGCCAGGCAACTACCGGTGCACCAAGTGCGGGGCGATCGCCAAGAAGAAGAAGGAGCTGTGCGAGCCCAATAAGATCAAGTAGTCCTGCTCCTGCTGCCGTCTGGTGAAAAGTCTTTGACTTCACCCTCCTGTGTTGGTATACTCCCTGCCTCTGGAGGAGATCGAAGTCATGGCCAAAATCGACTACGAGCGCCTGCGGCGGTTCGACCGTGAATCGCTGGGTGAGCTCGACGAGATGATCAAGCGCAACATTCGGCGCGAGGCCGAGCAGAAGGCGCGCGAACTGGAAGAGAAACTCGCGAAGAAGAAGAAGAAGAAGAAGCGCCGGATGCAGCAGCAGTCCAACCAGTAATGGCGTGAATGTATGGCGGGGTAGCTCAGTTGGTTAGAGCACGCGGTTCATACCCGCGTTGTCGGTGGTTCAAGTCCACTCCCCGCTACCATACTCTTTCGTCAGCCACAGCAACGACGGGACTTGCCGCCCGTCGTTTGTGGCATGTACGGGTCGCTCAGCCCAAACGCCCATGGAACAGATCACCAACGACGACTTGATGTGGCTGATGCAGGTGCTGCAGGCCGAGCCGCTGGCGGAGATTGAGGTCGCCGTCGGCGACGACCGGGTGGTGCTCAAGGCCACTGCCGGCGGCCCGGCGACCGCGGCCCCGGCAGCGGCCGGCGCCGCATCGGCGGCTGCGTCAGCCCCGGTCGCGCCGCAGATCCCCGAAGGGACCGAGCCGCTGCGCTCCCCCATGGCGGGGATCTTCTACCGGAGGCCCTCGCCCGACAAGCCGCCGTACGCGGAGCCGGGCGACGAGGTGCAGGTCGGCGACACCATCGGCCTGATCGAGGCCATGAAGCTGTTCAACGAGGTCACGAGCCACCTGCACGGTCGGGTCGTCAAGTTCCTCCCCGACAACGGAGCGCACGTGGAGGCTGACGAGCCCCTCGTGCTCATCGAGCCGTTCCATTTCCGGGATTAGGGACGAACAGGATCGGAGGTTCGGGGGTCGCGAAGGCCAGGCCCCGTCGCGTCGTCGTTCTACCCCTGAAGGTCCCATCCCCAGTCCCTCATCCCCCGCCCTGCGGAGGACGCCATGCCAGACAGCATCAAGGTCGGTATCATCGGGTTCGGCATCGTCGGCGCCGGGACGTACCGCGCGCTGACCCGCAACGCCGACAGCATCACGCGCCGCGCCGGCGCCCCGGTCGTGGTCACCAAGATCGCGGACGTGGACTGGACGCGCGAGCGCGACATCGCTGTGCCCGAAGAGATCCGCACTACCGATGCCATGGCCCTCGTCAGCGACCCCGACATTGACATCGTCGTGGAGACCATCGGCGGCGTCAAGCCGGCCCTGGACTTCGTGCTGGCCGCCATCGCCCACGGCAAGAGCGTCGTCACCTCCAACAAGGAACTCATCGCCCGCCACGGGCATGAGATCCTGGCGCGGGCCGAGGAGCAGGGCGTGGACGTGGAGTTCGAGGGCGCCGTCGGCGGCGTCATCCCCATCATCCGCTCGCTCAAGGAGAGCCTCGAGGCCGACCGTGTCGTGGAGATCATGGGGATCGTCAACGGCACGACCAACTACATCCTGACCCGCATGAGCCAGGAAGGGCTGGACTTCGGGACGGCGCTGGCCGAGGCCCAGGCACTGGGGTATGCCGAGGCCGACCCGACCAACGACGTCGAAGGCTACGACGCGCGCTACAAGATCGCCATTCTGGCAGCCAGCGCCTTCGGGCTGAACGTGCAACTCGACGACATCTACGCCGAGGGCATCACCCAGGTCACGCCCCACGACATCGCCTACGCCAAGACGATGGGCTATGTCATCAAGCTCCTGGCCATCGCCCGGCGGGGCGACGGTGACCGCATCGAGGCGCGCGTCCACCCGGTCATGCTGCGCGACAGCCACCCACTGGCGGCCGTGAACGGCGTCTTCAACGCCATCTTCGTCCGCGGCGAGGGCTGTGACGACGTGATGCTCTACGGGCGCGGAGCGGGCGGCCACCCCACCGGCGTGGCCGTGGCCGGCGATGTGCTGGACTGCGCCCGCAACCGCCTGCACCAGGCTTCGGGCCGCGTGCTGTGCACCTGCGAAGCCCCGGCCCAGGTCATGCCGATGGCCGAAGTGCAGACCAAGAGCTACCTGCGGATGCGCGTCAAGGACCGCCCGGGCGTGCTCGGCTCCATCGCCACGATTTTCGGCACCGAGGGTGTCAGCATCGCCTCGGTGCACCAGTCGGCCACGGACGGGCAAGTCGCCGAGATCGTGTGGGTGACCCACAAGAACCCCGAGAGCCAGTTGCAGTCCGCCCTCGGCGCGATCAGTCGCCTGGCCATTGTGGAGGAGATCCCGGCGACGCTGCGAGTGGAGGACTGAGGGGCGGGAATCGGGATTCGGGCTTCGGGAGATGCTCGGCCCGTCCATGCCGCCGCAGCGGTACAAAGGTTGAACGATCATGACACCAGTATGCCGTCGCTGGCCCGGCCTCATTGAGGCCTACAAGGACTTCCTGCCCGTCACGGACGCGACGCCGCGCATCACGCTGCTCGAGGGCAACACGCCGCTGATCGAGAGCAAGCACCTGGCGCCGCAGTGGGCTCCGAACCTGCGGGTGTTCTTCAAGTATGAGGGTCTCAACCCGACCGGCTCCTTCAAAGACCGTGGGATGACCATGGCGATCTCGAAGGCCGCCGAGCGGGGCGTGAAGGCCACGCTGTGCGCGTCCACCGGCAACACGTCGGCCTCGGCGGCAGCGTACTCGACCCGCGCAGGCATGATGTCCATCGTGCTGATCCCCGAGGGCAAGATTGCGCTGGGCAAGCTGGCCCAGGCGCTGGCGTTCGGGGCGCGCACGCTGCAGGTCGCCGGGAACTTCGACGACTGCCTGGGCATCGTCCGCGAGATCACCGACAACTACCCCATCGAGCTGCTCAACTCGCTCAACCCCATGCGCATGGAGGGCCAGAAGACCGGCGCCTTCGAGATCTGCGATGTCCTGGGCGGGCCGCCGGACTTTCACGTGCTGCCCGTGGGCAACGCCGGGAACATCACGGCCTACTGGTGGGGCTACCTGGCCTACAAGGAAGCGGGCGTCATTGACCGCCTGCCGCGCATGTGCGGCTTCCAGGCCGCGGGGGCGGCCCCGCTCGTGCATGGCGCCCCGGTCGCGAAGCCGGAGACGGTCGCGACCGCCATCCGCATCGGCAACCCGGCGCGGTGGCATGACGCCATGGCCGCGGTGAACGACAGCGGCGGGCTGGTGGACCTCGTGACCGATGAGGAGATACTGACGGCGTACTCCGAGTTGGCCTCGCAGGAGGGCATCTTCTGCGAGCCGGCGTCGGCGGCGTCGGTGGCGGGGCTGAAGAGGCTCATCGCCAGCGGCTTCTTCGGTCAGGAGAAGGCGACGGTGGTTTGCGTCCTGACCGGCCACGGCCTCAAGGACCCGGACAACGCGATCAAGATCGCGGCGCAGCCCGAGCAGGTGCCGGCGGATACGCAGCAGGTGGTGGACTTGCTGGGGCTGTAGGAGACCGTCATGGTTGCCTATCGGCTCATGGACGAGAGCTGTCCCGTGCACACTTGCCTGCATGGTGCGCCCATCCAGTTGGCCGACTGCCGGCCGGGCGCAGAGGCGTACGTTGAGACGATCGGCTCGCTCCCGGCGGGTTCTGTGGCAGGTGCACTGGTGGCCCTGGCCCAGCGATACGGCGCGAGCGGCACGATGGCCCTTGACGCAGGTCGCGTAGTGGGCAAGATCCGGTTCTGGCCCGAGGCACTCGAGAAGCAGCTTGGGGGGCTGTGTGTGCAGCAGGAGGAGCACATCCGTCCTCTCATCGAGGCGGCGGAGACGCTTCCGCCGCGGGTAGAGGCTCCTGTTCTGCGCCTGAACTGCGTGCAAGTCGCCGCTGACCATCGTCGGCAGGGAATCGCTGGCAAGATGTTGGATGCTGCCCTCGAGTGGGCGCGCCGCACTGGCTGGCACGAGGTGCGCGCCATGGCGGTTTGCCACATCCCGCCCCTGCTTGACTGGTGTGGCCAGCTGAGTCGGCTGGCGCTCGAACGTCGCGGCTTCCAGACCATCAGCCAAGCAGTCCACCCCCAGTTGCGCGAGGGGGTCGTTGCACAGCGGGCCGGCGCCCATGGCGCGGAGGTGCAGACCCAATGGGCGGACGACTTCGCGGACGTGTCCGACGACCAGGCGGGCACGATGTACGAGTTGGCGCTGCCGTTGCGAAGCGGGAACTGACCCTTGCGGAGGGAACGCATGTCTGACCGACCCCAACAGGCTGTCCTGGAGACCGATCTGCCCGGCGCGATCAGCCGCCGGCAGGGCAAGGTCCGGGACATCTATGAGTACCCCGACGGGATGCTGCTCGTCGCCAGCGACCGCATCTCCGCCTTCGATGTCATCATGGCGAACGGCATCCCCGGCAAGGGCAAGGTGCTGACCCAGCTCTCCGTGTTCTGGTTTGCCCAGACCGAGAGCATCATCCCCAACCACCTGCTCAGCCACCGCGTGAAGGACTTCCCGGCCGCGGTGCAGGACCAGGGCTACATCCTGGCCGACCGCAGCATGTGGTGCCGCAAGGCCCAGGTCGTGCCGATTGAGTGCGTGGTGCGGGGCTATCTGGCCGGCTCGGGGTGGAAGTCGTACCAGAAGAGCGGCCTGGTGGGCGAGCATAAGCTGGGGCCGGGCCTGGTCGAGTCGGCCAGGCTGCCGGAGCCGCTGTTCACCCCCACCACCAAGGAAGAGAGCGGGCATGACATGCCCGTGGATATGCAGGGCGTGCGCGACCGGGTGGGGACGGAACTGGCCGAGCGGCTGCGTGACGTCTCGCTGCAAGTGTTCACCGCCGCGTCGGACCTCGCCGCCTCGCGCGGCTTCCTGCTTTGTGACACGAAGTTCGAGTTCGGGATCGCTGACGGTGAGCTGATCCTCGTGGACGAGCTGCTGACGCCGGACTCGTCGCGCTACTGGGACGCCGGCAAGTACGAGCCGGGGCGCGCCCAGGAGGCCTTCGACAAGCAGTACGTGCGCGATTACCTGGAGACCCTCGACTGGAACAAGGAGCCCCCCGGCCCGGAACTGCCTGGCGAGGTCGTCGGCGAGACCCGACGCATCTACCAGGAGGCATACCGGCGCCTCACGGGGCTGGAGCCGCCGGGGTAGTCGGAGCGCGGCTCTCCATTGCCGCACCCCGGGAAAGCGGCTCTGGAGAGCCGCGCTCCCACGGGCCGCAGGCCATCATGCCGATCCGCGACAAGCTGCTGCAGGCCGTTGCACGCTACGACCTTCTCGACCCCCACGATCGTGTGCTCGTCGGCGTGTCCGGGGGCCAAGACTCCCTGGCCCTGCTGCTGCTCCTGCACGAGTTGGCTCCGGACCTGCAGATCGAGCTGGTCGTCGCCCACCTGCACCATGGCCTGCGGGGCGAGGCAGCGGACGCCGACCAGCAGTACGTGGGAGATCTGGCGGCGCGTCTGGGCCTGCCCTTTGCGACCGACCGGACGGACGTCGCGGCGTTGGCCGAGGGTGAGAAGATCGGGATCGAGGAGGCCGGGCGACGGGCCCGCTACCGCTTCTTTGACCGTGCCGCCGATGGGCACGGCTGCCACAAGATCGCGCTGGCCCACACGGCCACCGACCGCGCCGAGACGCTGCTGATGCACCTGTTCCGCGGCGCGGGGCTGCAGGGCCTGCGCGCCATTCCCCCCCGCCGCGGCCGCATCATTCGCCCCCTCATCCTCGTCACCCGACAGGAAACAGGGGAGTATTGCCGAATCACTAACACTGAGGTGCGGCTGGATAGCACCAATCTCGACCCAGCGCCGCTGCGGAACCGCCTGCGGGCCGATCTCCTCCCGCAACTGGAGCGGGAGTACGGCCCGGGGATCGAGGGGGCGCTGTGCCGGGCGGCTGAGCACGCCCTGGCGGAGATCGAGTGGACCGAGCCGCTGGTAGAGCAGGCGCTCGCGGGGGCACGGCAGGGCCAGGGGCTGTCCCTGGAGCGGCTGCGGGAGATGCCGCGCGGGTTGCGACACCGGGTGCTGCGGCGCTTCCTGCACGAGGCGGGACACCCGCTGGTTGACGTCGCCCAGGAACGCTGGGAAGCCCTGGAAGCGTTGGTAGAGGCGGGGGGCACCGGCCGGCGGCTGGAACTATCGCCCGGTCCGGGGGTCGAACTAGTGTACGGCGTCCTGGCGGTCGCGGAGCCGGCGGCGGAGACCGAGGCGGACGAGGGGGCAGTGCGGCTCTGTGTGCCGGGGCGGGTGGAGTTGCCGGGCGGTCGGGCGATGGTAGCGACTGTCGCGGCGGCGCCCACGGAGCATTACCCGCCAGCCGAGGCCAACTGCGCGGTGTTGGATGCCGACCGGGCGGGCGAGGTCCTGCTCGTGCGGCGTGCCCGGCCCGGAGACCGCTTCGTGCCGCTGGGCATGAGCGGCCAGAAGAAGCTGCAGGACTTCTTTGTGGACAACAAGGTGCCGTCCCGGCAGCGCCGGCCGTGGCTGGTGACGCGGGAGGACGGCGAGATCCTGTGGATCGTGGGGCACCGGCTGGCCGCGGCGGCCCGCGTTCAGGGGGGGACCAAGCGACTGTTGACGTTGAGTCTGGGCGAGCTGTAGCTGCGCCGCTCAGATAGCCCTGGAGGCAGCAATGAAGCAGAACCCGATCGTATACCTCATCGTAGCCGCGGCGATGCTCTTTGTCTTCTTGCAGATCCCCCGGATCAGCCAGCAGACCCAGAAGACGCTGCACTATGAGAACTACACGGACATGGAGCAGGACCTGCGTACCGGCGCCATCTCCAAGCTGACGCTGTACGGCACCAACAAGGCCATGGGCGACTTCCGCCCCGGGGCCAAGGACGGCAAGACCAACTTCATCGTGCAGGTGCCGGGCGACCCGCAGTACCATGCCCAGCTCAAGGCCATCAACCCCAACGTGCCGATTGCGTACTATGAGGGCACCTGGGGCGACATGGTGGGGCGGCTGGCGCTCAACGTCATCCCGTTCCTGCTCATCGCCTTCCTGTTCTATGTGTTCCTCGTGCGGCAGATGAAGGCCACCGGCGGGCAGGCGCTGTCCTTCGGGCGCAGCCACGCCAAGATGGCGGCGGACAACTTCGCCAAGGTCACCTTCAACGACGTCGCCGGCATGGAGGAAGTCAAGCAGGAGCTGCAGGAGGTCGTGGACTTCCTGCGCGACCCGGAGCGCTTCCGGGCCCTGGGCGCCAAGATCCCCCGGGGCGTGCTGCTGGTGGGCCCGCCCGGGTGTGGCAAGACCCTCCTGGCCCGCGCGGTGGCCGGTGAAGCGGGTGTGGCCTTCTTCTACATCAGCGGCTCGGACTTCGTGGAGATGTTCGTGGGCGTGGGCGCCTCGCGCGTCCGCGACCTGTTCGACCAGGCCAAGCAGCATCTGCCGGCCATTGTCTTCATTGATGAGCTGGATGCGGTGGGGCGCCTGCGCGGCGCCGGCCTCGGCGGCGGGCACGATGAGCGCGAGCAGACCCTCAACGCCCTGCTCGTGGAGATGGACGGCTTCGACCCCAATGCCGATGTCATTCTGCTGGCGGCAACCAATCGCCCCGACATCCTCGACCCGGCGCTGCTGCGGCCGGGCCGCTTTGACCGCCGCGTGGTCGTGCCTAATCCCGACGTGAAGGAGCGCGAGGCTATTCTGCAGATCTACTGCAAGAACAAGCCCCTCGCCGACGATGTGGACCTCAAGGTGCTGGCACGGCGGAGCCCGGGCTTTTCCGGGGCGGACATCGAGAACCTCGTGAACGAGGCGGCCCTGCTGGCGGCGCGGCGCAACAAGAAGATCATCACCATGCCTGAGTTCGATGAGGCCATCGAGCGCGTCATCGCCGGCCCGGAGCGCAAGAGCCGCGTCATCCGCGACACCGAGCGCCGCGTGCTGGCGTACCACGAGGCCGGACACGCCCTGGTCGGCAGCATGCTGCCAAACTTCGACGCCACCTACAAGGTCACGATCCTCCCCCGCGGCATGGCCCTGGGCTACACCATCAGCCTGCCCGAGGATGACCGCTACCTGATGACCAAGACCGAGCTGCTCAGCCGCATGACGCAGGCGCTCGGGGGGCGGGCGTCCGAGGAACTTATCATCGGCGACATCACCACCGGGGCGGCCAACGATCTGGAGCGCGTGACGCAGATCGCGCGCGAGATGGTGACCGAATACGGCATGAGCGACGAACTGGGGCCCGTCACATACGGCCGCAAGCATGGCCCGGTCTTCCTGGCCAAGGAATTCAGCGAGGAGCGCAACTACTCCGAGGACATCGCGCGTCGGATTGATGACGAGGTGCGGCGGATCGTGGACACATGCTATGCCCGCGCCCGCGAGATCATCATGGACCACCGTGAGAAGATGGAGCGGCTGGTCGAGGTGCTGCTGGACCAGGAGACGCTGGATCAGGACGAGGTGGCGGCGATCATGGCCGGCGAGGAGCTGCCGGAGAAGCCGAAGGTCACCGGCACGCCGTCGCCCAAGCCGCCGACCGAGCCGCCCGACAAGCGCCCGGGCGTGGTGACGCGCCCGGTGCGCGAGGCGCCGGGGTCGTGAACGGCGGGAAGGCGGGATGAGGGGATGAGTAGATGAGGAGACGGCGGGGTGAGCGCCGGAGGCGCGGCTCACACCAGGCGGGGGCGGCAGCCCCCGGCAGGCGGCCCCCGGCTCCTCCCTCGGGCGCTGATCTAGGGCCGCAGCATTACGCAGACGATACAGGGCCGGCTCAGTTGAGCCGGCCCTGTTTGTGTTGCTGCGGGACGAGGCCTGTCTACTGGACCGACAGCCCCATCGCCTTCATGTTGTCGAAGCTGATCTTGACACTGTCGAGGCTGTCGCCCGGGCAGACGTCCTGCTCGACGATGCAGTACTGCACGTCGTGCGCGCGGCAGGCGGCGATGATGCTCGCCCAGTCCAGGTTGCCCTCCCCCACCTCGGCGAAGAACTGCTTCATGTCCGGCGAGATGCCCATGTCCTTGAAGTGGACCAACGGCGTGCGGTCGGCCAGCTTGGTGATGTAGGCCACGGGGCTGCCGCCGCCGTGCTGCACCCAGTACACGTCCAGCTCGTTGTGCACGAAGCGCGGGTCGGAGTTCTCACACAGGATGTCGAGGCCGGTCTTGCCGTCGAATTTGGCCAGCTCGAAGCTGTGGTTGTGGTAGCAGAAGCTCATGCCGGCGGCGGCGAGCTTCTCCCCCACCTCGTTGGCCAGCTTGGCAAAGGTCGCGAAGCCCTCGCCGGAGCTGCGGTACTCGCCGGGCATGCCACCGATGCCGGGGAACTTGCAGCCCAGCGTCTCGTGGTCGGCGATGACCTGCGCGATGTCGCTCTGCATATCGGCGAAGCTGCAGTGGGTGGAGCAGGCGGTCAGACCGTTGGCGTCGAGCAGCTTCTTCATCTTGGCGACGCCGGTGACGCCCCAGCCGCAGACCTCCACGTACTTGTAGCCGATCTTGGCGACGGTCTTGAGGGTCTTGGCGACGTCCTCGGCGGTCTGCATATGGTCGCGGACCGTGTAGAGCTGAAGTGCGATGCGGCAACTCATGGTGTGTCTCTCCTTGTCATGTCCGGGCGCAACCGCACCCGCGTTTCTCCTGTGGTGGCACGAGTTCATCGCGCCTGGGTACCGTCAGGTGGCACACTTGCTGCAGACCCTTACCTCCTGTCCAGGCTGGGTCACCGTCAGCGGCGTCGGGCAGCCGCCGTTGACGAGCAGTGTGTAGCTGCCTGGCGGCAGGTTCGCTATCACATAGCCATTCGCGTCAGTGACGACCTCGAAGACCACGACGCTCCCCCTGAGGATGCTGATCCTCTGTGGCCCTGTTGCCGGCACACATTCCCCGGCGGCTGTCTCCCGGCAGATCCGGAGTGGGACCATGCCTCGGGTCTGGCTGCTCATGTGTTGCCTCCCTTGCGTCCCCCTGGATGTGGGCCGGGGCGGTGGTGGGTGGCCAGGCGCCCTGCGTCAGTTCATGGCGGCGACGTTGTCATCGCGGACGGTCCACATGCCCGGCTCGGTGTCCTTCAGCCACTTGGCGTGGCCGTCACAGAAGACGTAGTTGTTGCCGTCGTTGTGCTTGTCGGGGGTGCGGGGCAGACGGCCGACCTCGGTGAAGACCAGCGGGTCCGGGTCGCCGCTCCAGGCGCCGAAGATCTCCGGCCAGGTCGAGTCGCAGGCCACCAGCGTCTCGGCCGGCCGGGCGATTTCGCCGATGGGGCACCTGGACAGTGAAGTGCTGGCATACCTTCCGCGATTGGACGTGATGTTGAAAACGATGGCATAGGAGCCGTCGAGCGGGCTCGGGAGGCCCGGAGGGCGGCAACCACTGTAGGGAGTGGCCCACTTGAAGCTGGGGCAGAAGTTGATCTGCCAGTTATTGATGTAGGGCTGCAACACGTCTATGGGCCAGTACAGATCGCTGGACCCCGCGGCGCCGATGTAGAAGTACGTCATGGGCAGGCGCTCATCGTAGTCCTGCAGGTAGGCCATGAGCCCAATGCCGATCTGCTTGACGTTCGACAGGCAGCTCGCCTGTCGAGCTTTCTCACGGGCCTTGGCAAAGACCGGAAACAGGATGGCGGCCAGGATCGCGATGATCGCGATGACAACCAGCAACTCGATCAGTGTGAAGCCTCGACGGGTCATGGGGTCTGCCTCCTGCGTGATGGTAGAGACAATTCGTCCTTCGACGCCCCTCCCTCGCCTCCTGCCACAGTTGCCGAGGCCCCCTGCCCCTACTCCACGCCCATCGCCTTCAGGTTGTCGAAGCTGATCTTGAGGCTGTCGAACGGGTCGCGCTCGCACACGTCCTGCTCGACGATGTACCACTCGATCTGGGCGGCTTCGCAGGCGGCGATGATGCCGGCCCAATCCAGGTTGCCCTGCCCGATCTCACAGTAGTACTGCTTGCGGTCGCCGGTGATGCGCATGTCCTTGAAGTGGATGACCGGCAGCCTGCCCGCGCACTTGTTGATCCACGCCACGGGGCTGGCGCCGCCGTGCTGCACCCAGTACGTGTCCAGCTCGAACTGGAAACCGACCGGGTCGCTGTCGCCGAAGAGGATGTCCATCCCGCGCGTGTCGCCGAAGTGCTGGAACTCCTGGCTGTGGTTGTGGTACACGAACGTCATGCCGGCTTCCTGCAGCTTCAAGCCCACCGCCGAGGCGTCCTTGGCGAACTCGCGGTAGCCGTCGGCGCTGCCGGTGTAGCGGGCACTCATGCCGCCGACGCCGGGGTACTTGCAGCCATAGGCCTGGTGGTCGGCGATCACGCCCGGCAGGTCCTCGACCATGCGGTCGAAGCTGACGTGGGTCGAGCAGATGGTGAGGCCGTTGTCGTCGCACACCTGGCGCAGCTCGGCGGGGTCCATCGGGCCGAGGGCCGAGAGCTGCACGGCCTCATAGCCGATGGCCGCGACCTTCGCCATCGTCTGCTTGATGTCATCGGGGGTCTTGGTGAAGTCACGGACGGTATAGAGCTGAGCGGCGATCTGTGAAGCCATGGGGGCCTCCTGATGGGTGGATGCTGGGTCATTCGCCGCTGGGGCAACGGGAACCTTCGCGGAGCAGGTCTCCGGTGCGCGTTGCGGGAATAGAGGCAGTATTGGCGCGCACTCTTGGCGCCGGCCACGCGCATGGAGGGCCGACCGGCATGGCTCACGCCACCGCCAGCGTTGCCGCACGACCAGACGCTCGGCCGCGGGTCCTGTTCATTGACGTCTTCAAGGGTCTGCTGGTCCTGGGGATGATCTACGGCCACGCGGCGTGCCTGCTCGGTGTGCGTGAGGTGTCCGTGGCCCGCGCCGTCATGGGCATCCTGAGCGTGTTTACGTTCCCGGGGTTCCTGTTCTGCTTCGGGTATGCCACCGACCTGGCCTACCTGAGCCGGCCTCTGGGGCAGGTCTGGCGGCGCCTGCTCGTGACTGGCCTGCGGATTCTCTTGGCCTTCTACATCTCGGCGGCGTGCTTTCGCCTCTTGGTGTCCGAGACCGTGCTGTCGCCGGCGGTGCTGGGGCGTATCGTGACGCTCAGCGATGTGGCACCGTATTCGGAGTTTCTGATCGCCTTTGCCCTCTACATGCTGCTGGCGCTGGTCTGCTTCAAGCCGATCAGGGCCCTGCTGGAGCGCCCGCCGCTGTTCTGGGGGCTGATGGTGGCCCTGCTGGGGACTACGTTGATCCCCTACGACCGCATCCGCTCGGTGCACCTGGGCTTGCTGATCGGGACCGCAGCAACGCCGACGTACCCGGTGGTGCAGTTCGCGCCCTACTTCCTGATTGGCGCCTTCTTCCACCGGCACCAACTTCGGGTCAGTGGCCGCGTCGTCGCTCTGAGCGCGATATGCTCATCGGTCCTGACGACGTTCTATCTGTCAACACACGCCATTCCGTCGAACTACCCGCCCAGCCTGGTGTGGGTGTTGGGCGCGCCGCTGGCGTTGTGCCTGGTCTATCGCGCGTCAGACGCGCTGGCCGCCCGCCGTGGGGTGGTGCGCGACGCCATTCTGCGGTTTGGCCAGAATGCGCTGTTCGGTCTGCTGGCCAGCAACCTGATGCTGTTCGCGCTGGAGCGGGTGTGGCCTGGCCATCAGCTTCAGCCGGCTGGGTATGTGATCGTGGCGGTGGCGCTGATCGTCGTCATCTACTATCTCCTGCTCATCGTGCGCTTCGTCCCACCGCCGACCGGGGAGTAGCGCGCGACGGTCTGCAGGGGTACCGGGCCGGCCTGGCAGCCCGTCATCATAGGAACTCACAATGCGCATCTCTGAAGTCATCCGTCTCAAGCCACAGGCCGAGGGTATCAGTCTGCCGCGGTTGCAGGAACTGCGGGAGGCGCTGGACCGGGAGTCCGAGGACCTCAGCCTCCTGACCGGGGCGCAGGCCGGGGAGATCATCGAGCCGTACATCACCCCCACCGACCCGGCCAGCGACCCGCTGTACCGGTTCCTCAAGGGCATTGCGGGCAACGGCGGGCGTGGGGCGGGGCTGCTGGTGCGCGGGCCGCGCAGCAGCGGCAAGACGCACCTCCTGGCCGTGGCGGACCTGCTGCTGGAGTACCCCCGGGTGCGCCCGCTCATGGCGGCGACCCATGAAGGCTACGAGGCGCTGCTCAAGTCGCTGGAGCGGGTAGACCCGCTGCTGGTCGTGCCGGTGCCGCTGCAGGAGCACCGGGCCCACGACGAGCACCTCGAGGATGTCTTCTTCGACCGCACCGAGCAGGAACTGCTGCGCAATCGGCACGGCCTCTCGGTGCCCCTGTCCGAACACTCCTACGCCCTTGA
Source organism: bacterium (assembly GCA_021372615.1). Classification (NCBI taxonomy): domain Bacteria; species bacterium. Next base: position 33,935 of record JAJFUB010000102.1, read on the forward strand.
CCTGGTCGAGCGACACATCATCCCCCGGTACGGCGCCGAGCTGGATGCGCACGTCGCGCGTCTGCCGGGCTCCCAACGGTCGTGGCGCGATCTGCGCGACCGCAACCCCGCGGCGGCAGTAGCCGCCGCTCGGGCGTTCGCCCAGGACATCGGCTACCCGCTGGACTTCCGCCAATCGCGCGTCGAGCGGCTGGCGCGGCTACTGGACATCATCAGCGACCGGCGCTTCCGCGGCATCGTGTGGCTGGTGGACGATCTGGGCCAGTTCCTGGCCGCCACCGGCCAGAAGGCCGTGCGCAATGACGCCGCCTTCCTGGAGTTCCTCGGCCAGCGCAGCAAGATCGCCCCACTGTACGTGCTGGCCACCATGAACACGTCGCCGGACCAGACTGCCGGCATCGAGCCGTACATGCTGGCCAACATCCTCGACAACTACGAGGTGGTGGACCTCAGCGCCGCCGACATGCGGCGGGTGGCCCTGCAGCGCTCGGTCAGCGTCAGCGACGAGGGCCGGCTGCGGACGACCGTCGGCGAGGTATGGGATCAGTACCGGCAGGCCTGTGGACGCGTCAGCTTCAGTGAGGAGGACCTGCAGGCATCGTACCCGCTGCATCCGCTCGCGCAGACCTGCCTGGAGTCGGTCTACAGCCGCTTCCTCAATGAGGCCGACGGGCTGGCGGACTTCCTGCAGGCCCTCAGCGCTTCGGGTGCCGGGGCAGTGATGGACCGCCAGGCCCACCAGTTGCTGTCCCTGCAGGAGATCCTGCAGCATGTCGCCGGGCGGCTGAGCGCCCACCCGCAGGCCGCACCGTACCTGCACGAGGCGCTCGAATACTACGTCCACAACGGCCCGCAGCTCTACGCCCCGAACCCCGACCTGCCGCTGATGCTGGCCCGCAGCCTGACCGCGCTCCGGCTGGGCAACCTGTCCGCGCCGCTGGACACGCTGGTCGAGACGATCGGGCTCGACGAGCAGGGGCGGGCGCGGGTGACTGTGGCGCAGGCGCGCGAGGCGTTGGAGCAGATGCGCCTGCGAGGGCGCTATGTGGATGTGCGCCGCGGCGCCACACCTGAGGGGGACGCGTACTACATTGATGTCGAAACGAGCCTCACGGAGCTGGCCCGGCGGCAACTGGTGACGCTGAAGGCGTCGCTGGCCGATGACGACCCGCGCGTGTGGGATGCGGCCACGTCCGCGACGTCGAGCGTGGTGCTGCCGCTGGCCGATCTGCAGGAGCCGCGCCTGCTCGAAGTGCCGTGGGCCAACTCCGCGCGGGTGCTGCAGGCCCAGACGTGCTCGCTGACGAGCCTGTCCGGCGACCGGCTGGCGGCACGCTCCGCTGATCTGGCCGACAGCGGGACGGTCGAGGACATCCGGCTGCACATCGCCGAGATTCTGCGGGCAGGTGAGCAGCGCGGGGCCTGGCGTGATGCCGCCGGGATCCTGCCCCAGAACCGCTGGGCGGCCGGCGTGCTGGCCTGGCTGCCCCAGGAGCTGTCCTCCGAGGAGCTGGACCGCCTCAAGGAGTTCGCGGCGTGCCGGGCGCTGCTGCAGGCGCCCGGGGCGCACGTGGATACGCGCCTGCACGACCGCCTGCTCGAAGAGGCCTCGCGCCTGGGCAATGAGGTCCGGGCGATGATCGAGAACGCCTACATGGGCGGCGAGGTCGTGTCCGGGCAGGCGACGGTGGCGCGGGCAGCGGACCTGGCCGCCACGCGCGGCGACTGGCCGGCCACGCTGGCGGCCCTCGCCCACCCGGCGCTGGCGCGGCTGTATCCGAAGTACCGAGACATCGCGCCCCGGCAGGCGCTGGCCGCTGAGACCGCGCCGGGGATCGTGCGCCGCCTGCTCGGCCCTGACGGGCTGGTCTGGCCCGACGACTCCGACGCCGGCGACCTCGCGGGGAACGTGCTGGCGCCACTGCAACTGGTGCGGCGCGAGGGCGAGAGCTGGCGGCTGCAGGTGGAGCAGAGCGAAGCAGCCGGCGAGGTGATGGATCGCGTGCGCCGCCGCGACCAGACGCCCGAGCACCAGCCGGGCCGCCCCATGGCCTACCACGACCTGCAGCGGCACATGGCCAAGTCCGTCTTCGGGCTGCCACCGGCGCTGTATGAAGTGCTCGTGGCGGCGCTGATCCGCGCGGGCTATCTCGTGGCGCTCGACGGCGAGAGACAGATCATCCAGCTTCAGGACCTGGCCGGGTCGCTGGAGCGAACGGTGACGTATGTCGCGCGGGCGGCGCTGCTGAGCGTCGGCGAATGGCAAGACCTGACGCGGGCCACGCGGGTGCTGCTCGAGCGTATGGTGCCACGCGCCGACCATGCGCTGCAGACGGACATCTGGGAGGCGTTGCGCACCGCCCGCGAGGAGCGGACCCACGAGCTGGCGCGGCTGCGGCGACTCGTCGAGGCGCTGTGGCAGCGGCTGGGGCAGGAGCCCGTCCAGTGGCGCGAGACCATGCAGGCCCTGGCAGAGCTGCAGCAGGTGTACGATGCCCTCGACCCCAACGTGCTGCCCGCGCAGAGCCTGGCGCGCTTCCTGGATGCGGTGCGCCCGCTGCTGCAGGGGACGCCCAGCCGGCTGTCTCAGTTGCTGCGCGAGGTCCAGGCCCTGGAGCTGTTCTTCAGCCGCACCGCCGAGGATGTCGTCACGATCTACGACTACCTGCGCAGCCCGGAACTGGCCGAAGTGCCGGACCCGGACTTCCAGAACCGGCGCGGGCAACTGCTCACGCTCATTGACGGCGGCGAGAGCCTCATTGCCGATGAGACGGCCTTCCGGCGGCTGGTGCAGATCATCCTCTCGATCTACAAGCGCCGCTATATCGCGTGGCACACGCGCTGCTACCGGATGTCGGTGTTCGACAAGTACCGCACGCTCAAGTCCGCGCCGGAACTGCGGGTGCTGGCGCACCTGGAGCGGCTGAGCATCAAGCCGCACCACGAGGGGGCGCATGCCGTCGAACTGGTCGAGGCCCAGGAAGCCCGGCGGTGTGCGTTCCCCGGGCTGCACGAGGCGCTCGACCAGGCGCCGACATGCCCCCAGTGCCATCTGCGCCTGGACGAGGAGCCGGAGTTGGTCCCGCTGGAGGAGATCAAGGCGCTGGCGGACCAGGAGGTGGCCGGGTACGTGGTCGAGCTGCGCCGCCCCGCCTTCCAGACAGCCCTGCGTGCCTATGCCGAGGCGCTGCCTCAGCGCGGCGAGCTCGCCACGCGTCTGGAGCAACTGGCCAACCTGGGCGAGAACCCGCCGGCGCGCACGCTGCTCTCCATCCTGACCGACGAGGTCATCATCCATCTGAACCGCGTCTTGTCGGGCCAGCAGGTCAGGCCGCGCAACTTCGGGCAGCTACGCACGGTCCTGGCGGGGCGTACGCTCAGCCGGGAGGAAGCCCAGCAGCTCTTCCAGAAGTGGCTGGAGGGTGAGGACGGCGAGCGCGGGGACGAACGTGACGAAGTGATACACGTCGAGCCATAACCACGGGGGCACTCGTTATCTTACAGGAGGAAGCACATGTCGGAAGTCCGGGTCGGTCTGCAGGGCTGTGGCGGGATGGGCAAGGGGCTCGTCAGCCAACTCATCACCATCGAGGGCGCGAAGCTGGTCGCCGGGGCCGATTGCTTCGAGGAGAGCCGCGCCAAGTTCGCCGAGGAGCACAACGTCCCTGTCTTCGAGAGCCTGTCGGACATGCTGGCGAATGGCGGCGTGGATGCGGTCATCGTGGCCACGCCGAACAACTTCCATGCGCCCAACACCATTGAGGTCGCGCAGGCCGGCAAGCACGTCTTTTGTGAGAAGCCCATGGCCCTGACGCTGCAGGACTGCCAGGCCATGATTGACGCCTGCAAGCAGGCGGGCGTCAAGCTGCAGATCGGCCAGGTGCTGCGCTACATCCCGGACTTCCGGACGGCCATCGAGCTGGTGCGCCAGGGCGACCTGGGGCAGCCCCGGCATGGCTTGATCTGCCGCTACTCGGCCCCCCGACCCGACTGGGGCCACACCTGGCGGGACGACCCGGAGAAGGTCGGCCACTACCTGTTCGAGGTCTCGGTGCATGAGATTGACTTCATGCGCTGCGTGTTCGGCAAGCCGGTCGCGGTGAGCGGCTGGGATGTGGCGCTGCACGGCGATGACCGGCTCTGGGCTCGCGCCACCACCGGCGCCGTCGAGTTCGAGGGCGGCGGGATGTGCCTCATCATCGAGGGCATGTTCAATCCCATCGGCCGCACCGAGGTGGAGATCTCCGGCAGCGAGGGCGCGGTGCGCTTCCAGTGGGGCAAGCAGTTCCAGTACAAGTCCATCAGCGGCCAGGGCGACTGGGAGAAGCCGTCGGCGGAGCTGGCGGTCGGCGGCGAGGACGGCCGGCGGCGCGAGCTGCGCGAGTGGATCGAGGCCATCGCCAACGACACGCCCGCCACGATCCCCGGCGAGGAGGGCAAGGCCAACATCGAGCTGGCCCTGGCGATCCTGGAGTCCAGCAAGCGCCAGTCACGGGTCGAGTTGCCGCTCTGAGAGAGCACCTGTGGGGCGGGAGCTTGTGCCCCGCCCATGCCGTCTGAGTGATGCCCTGTGGGGCGGGGTACAAGCCCCCGCCCTACAGTCGTTTCTTCAGGAGAACCCACTCATGCCCATCGGTCTCCCCCACATCGCCGCCTTCTGGGACAACACCGTCGCCAAGCTCCCGAACGCCCTGGCACTCGTGTACGAGGACCAGACGCTCACATACGCCGAGGCGGATGCGCTCATCGCCCGCCTGGCCGGCCATCTGGCCGACGTCGCCGGGGTCGGCAAGGGCGACCGGGTCTGCCTGGCCCTGCCCAACTGCCCGGAGTTCATCGTGGCGTACTGGGCGACGCTGCGGCTCGGGGCGGTCGTGGCTCCGGTGAACACCCGCCTGCGGGCCGATGAGCTGCAGTATGTGCTGAGGAACTGCGACCCGAAGGTCGTCGTCGTGCATGAGCAGACCGCTGCGGCCACGTGCGAGGCGCTGGCGGCGGAGGGGCTGACGCCGCATGTGCTCGTAGCGGGCAAAGCAGGGGGTAGTGCGGGCTTCCAGCTCGCCCCCTTGGACCTGGAGGCCTTAGGCGGGCTGGAAGCCCGCACTACTGCTAACGATATCGCCGCCGATGACCTCGCCGTGATCCTCCACACCTCGGGCACCACCGGCGTCCCCAAGGGCGCGATGATGCGCCACAGCGACTTGCTGCTCAATGTCTGGAACGCCATCCTGGCCCACTCGCTGCGCCATGAGGACCGGCACCTGCTCGTCATCCCGTGCTTCGCGCCGACCGCCTCATACAGCCTCCTGGCCAGTTGCGCGTACCTGGGCGCGGCGATCATCATCGCCCCGCGTCCGCAGCCGGCCGAGATACTCGATCTCATCGAGCGCCACCGCTGCACGACCTTCATCGGCGTGCCCACGCTGTTCCATCTCGTGCTGCAGGAGGCACGCCTGGCGAGCGCGGACCTGTCGTCACTGCGGCTGATCGCCTACAGCGGCTCCCCCATGCCCACGCGCACCATCCGCCTGCTGCGGGAGCGCTTCCCCGGCGTGGCGCTGCACAACTTCTTCGGACTGACCGAGACGATCTCCATCACCCATGTCCTGCCCTCGGCCGACGCCGCCGAGCGGGCCGACTCCATCGGCAAGCTGCTGCCCGAGGTGTACGCGAAGATCGTGGATGAGCATGACGTCGAGGTGCCCGCCGGTGAGGTCGGGGAGCTGTGCCTGCGGCGGGACAACGTGATCCCCGGCTACTGGAACCGGCCGGGGCTGCTGGAGGAGGCCATCAAGGACGGCTGGTTCCACACCGGCGACTTCGCCCGGGTCGACGCGCAGGGGTACTTCACCGTTCAGGGGCGCAAGAAGGAGATGATCATCGTCGCCGGGCAGAACGTGTATGCCCACGAGGTGGAGTTGGTCATCCTGCAGCATGACGGTGTGCGCGAGGTGGCCGTGGTGGGCATCCCGGCGACCGGCGCGCGAGCGGCGCTGGGGGAGCTGGTCAAAGCCGTGGTCGTGTGCCAGCCCGATGTGACGCTGCGCGACCTGGACATCAAGCGCCACTGCGCCGGGCTGCTGCCCAGCTACAAGGTGCCGCAGGTGGTGGAGTTCCGCGAGGAGCTGCCGCGCAACCCGACGGGGAAAGTGCTGAAGCGGGAGCTGCAGTGAGGCGTGGGGATGGGAGGATGATGACTGCAAAACGACCCGGGGCGCGGGATGGTATCCCGCGCCCCGTTGCCTTCCGTGAAGCCCTGCCTAGTCCTGATTCTCGGCGCGGTGCACGCCGGAGGCGTCCAGTTGGTAGCGGGTCTTGTGCCGGTCGCGCCCGCGCGCAGTGATCTGGAAGCGCTTGCCATCCGACCAGTAGCTCTCGATCGCGGCCCCGTCGAAGTTCTTGAGCAGGCTCTCCACCCCGCCCTGCTCCTGAATGCCCAACTCCTTCAGGGTCGCCGGGTTGACCCACAGCGGGAAGTTTGTGTCGCCCTCGAGGTTGACGTGGATCTTGCGCAGCGCCTCCTGGGCGCCCGCGCGACGGGCGAAGTCCGCGGCACCGACGGCCCAGCTACACTTGCCGATCCCCAGGATGGTCAGCGGCGCGTCGAGGGTCTGGGTGATCGTCAGCTCAGCCTGCTTGTACCAGGGGTCGGTGCGGACGATCTGCACCATGGCGCGGCTGCGGAAGGCGTTCAGGTCGGCGGCGGGGGCGAAGGCGGGCTGGGTCGGGGTGCCGCCGGCGACGGCGCTGCAGTCGCCCTTGCCGCGGACGAACATGCGCTTGCCCGTGAAGCCCTGCACTTCCACGATACCGTCACCGACAACCGTGCGGGCCGCGGCGCCGGCCGCGTCGGCGGAGACGCTGAAGCGCGTGCCGCGGGCAGCGGCCACGCAGGCCGGCGTGTACACCCGCATCTCGGACTCCTTGCCGAAGTTGTCGGTGATGCGAGCGATGAGGCGACCGGAGCTGAGCAGGAAGGAGCGCGACCGCCACTTGCCGCCGCGGTGGTACTCCAGCAGCTTGATGCGCAGGTCGGCGTTGGCGTCCAGCACAACCTTGCTGCCATCGGGGAAGGACAGCTCGGCCCATGAGGCCGGGCCGGTCTTGATGGTCGAGTAGTCCGGCAGCTTCTCATTGAGCTGCGGCGCACGCGCCTGGGGCAGATCGCGGGTCGTGACAGTGACGGTCCCCACGGCCTGCGTGACGACGGCGTAGAACTCCTCGTTCTCACGACGCACGGCATCGGCGATGATGACGATGACGACGACGGCCAGACCGATGGCCACCCGCCTGTCGAGCCATTCGGGCCAACGGAGCCACTGACGCCGCCGCTTACGCTTCTCCTTGACTTGCTGGTCCTTAAGCAGATCGCCGAGAGCGTCGCTGAGCAACGCTTCATCGGTCTGCGGCGCTTTCTTCTTCTTCCGGCCGAACATGGTGGCACCTCGGTACCGTCATTGATAAGACAGACCGGCCATCGTCGTACGGCTACTCCAGCACCGCCCTCTGCTTTTCTAGTTCGTCACGGACCGCGGAATATCCCACCGCGCCGATCTCCCGCCCCACGCGCGCGGCCAGGCCCGCCGATACGCCGGCGGCCTGGCCGGTGGCCATGCAGCGGGCCATCAGGCGGAAGGCATCCAGTACCCGCGCGTCGGCCGACAAGGCCCGCCCACCGGCCGCGACGTTGCCGAAGCTCACCGGCAGCAGCGTCCGCCAGGGGATGCTGCGCAGTCCCGGATTGTGCTTGTGCCACGGCGGGGCGAAGCGCGTCAGACCATGCCCGCCATAGCCGCGGGTGCCGACGGCCACGGGCTCGGCCACCTCCGTGCCCCCGTCGAGGTCCTCCGGGGTGATCGTCCCCTGCCCCACGATGCCGCGCCCGGCGCGCACCCCGACCCGGTGCGCGGTGTCGACCAGGAAGCAGTCGGCGAAGCCCGGCATCGTGGCGCGGAACCACCCGACTGCCAGCCGGGCCTGCTGGCGCAGCTCGTCGTCCATGCGGGTGAGATCTGCAGAAGACACGCCATCGCCCGCGGTCAGGGTGAAGTTCAGCAGCACCTCGCCCGGGTTAAGCAGCGCCATCCCCATGAAAGCGTCCTGGGCCGGCAGCGGGACAGTTCCGGCGGCGACGGCGGCGCGGAAGGCTGCCTCCACGTCGGGACGATGGAAGCCCTGCACGCCGCCGACGCGCAGGAGGATCGTCTTGGTCATGCTCTGTTCGACCGGGTAGTGTCGGACCTGACCGCCGGCCCGGAAGACCAGGTCGGCGTCGCCCGTGGCGTCCACGAAGGCCTGCGCCTCGTACAGGGCGGGACCCTCGGCGCGATCCACGGCGACGGCCGCGAGGTGGTCGCCCTGTGTCACGGCCCCGATGAGGGAGGCATAGTAGAGGCGGGTGACGCCGTAGCGATCCAGCAGGCGGTTGGCCGCCAGGCGAAAGCCCTCGAGCGAGATGATGATGTTGTCCAGCAGGGGGCGATCGCCGATGGGCTGAGTATCGGGGGTGTGTGAGGCCGGCAGGACGAACCGGGCATCGCCCCGGGCGTCCATGTCGCGCACGAGTTCGTCAGCCAATCCGCCCACGATCTGGCGCCCACCGGCGGCGAAGCCCATGAGGTACGGGCAGCAGCAGCTCGTGGCCACGCCCCCGGCGAAGCCCGCACGCTCGACGATGAGCGTGCGCAGCCCCATGCGTCCCGCACCGCAGGCCGCCGCGATTCCGGCCGGCCCGGCGCCGCAGACAATGACGTCGCGCTGAGCGGCTACAGGCCACGATGACGATGGGTGGAAGATCATAGAGCACAACCGGTCCGGGGCCGAGGGCCGATGGTGGTGGGACGATTCGCGTGACGATTGGCTCTGTTCTTCGACGCCCGCTCTTCTCTCTCCTGCCCTTACGCGCAGCGGGGGCGACCTCAGGTGAGGCCGCCCCCGCCACTGATTGCGCCGGCGTCAGCGCCGTGCCACAGACGCGGCTGCGACCGCCGGCTCCGGCCACGTCACCAGGCCACTCGTCCACTCGTGGATGGTCTCGCTCTTGGCGCAGGCCGCGCTGCCGCTGAGCGTACTGGCGTTCTCGAAGGCTAACGTGGCGCCGCCGTTGTCGGCCACGAACAGCACGTTGGTGTTGCCGTACACGTCCATGGACACCGGCTCACTGACGATGCCCGTCGCTCCCCCCGTGACCAGGCGCGGGGATACCGCGCCGTTGGCCGTCGCGGCCGAGGTGATGATCCCGATGGCCTGCGGCAGGCCCACGTACAGGATGTCGTGCTGGCGACTGTGCGCGATGGCGAGGCCCAGCCCGGCCGGGTGGGAGCCCAGCCCTGTCATCGTCCGGCTGGCTGTGATGTTGCCACTGCGGCTGCTGGCGTTGTCCACGACCAGGACTACGTGCTGGTCGCTCGCATTGATGGCCCGCAGGAAGAGGCGGTCAGCCTGGGCATCGCCGGCGAGTCCCATCAGCTCGTACCCGGTTAGGCTGAAGGTGCGAACGGGGGTGAGGGAGGCGGTTCGAACGGTCGCGGCGCTCACGCCCTGCCAGACGGCCACCGTCGCACGCCCTGATAGGGCGCAGTACAGCAGGTCGCGGCCCTCATCCACCCATACCGGCCCGCCGACGACGCTGCCGCTGAAGGAGCAATCATACGTCGGCCCGACTGTGTGGGCGCCCAGCGGGTCGTCCACACGATACAGGCCGTTCATCGTGCCCGCCCACAGGTGCTGCCGTGAGGCGCTCATGTACATGTTCTCGCCCATGACCTCCTCGTAGGGGAGGTAGAAGGGGTCCTGGACCTGGCGCGTCGAGACCCCGGCAAAGCCGTACCAGTTGAGGACCGCGTAGACCCCATCACCGCCGGAGCGCGAGACAGCAACGCTGTAGCTCTGGGCACCCGGGGGCGGCTCGATCTCGGTGCCGTTCGCGCCGTTGGTACCTACGGTGCGATTGGCGCTGCCGTTCGGCGTGCCCAGACCACCCGTGGCGGTGGCCGCTCCTCCCCCACCACCGGTGCCGGCGCTGTGCCCATTGCCGCCGTTGCCGCCGTTGCCGCCGACAGCCCGCGCGTCGCCGCCACTGGCGGTTCGGTCAGCCCATGCCCGGCCCGAGGGGCCCCCGGTCGCGGTGGCTTCGCCCCCGACCCCGCCATTGCCGCCACGGCTGGCGGCATCACCGTTTCCGCCATCGCCGCCGCACCCCCCCGTGGCCTGTGCCCGCCCGCCGGCACCCGGACGCAACTGCTCGCGAGGCACCATGTCGAACGCATCGCCGCCCACGCCGCCGGTGGCTGTGGCGCCCCCCCCTGCGCCGCCATCCTGCGAAGCTGCCCCGCTGCCGCCGTCCCCACCGGTGGCGACGGCGGCCCCGCCACTGCCGCCCTGTAGCTCTCTGCTATGGCCAAAGAGCAGCACGCCGGCGGCATAGCGTATGCAGTTGGCCTCCATGCAATTGGCGCCGCCACCCTCCCCGCCGCGCAAGGTCACATGGGTGCCATCGCCGCCGGGAACCGTTCCGCGGCCCCGGTACGCCAGGAGGGCTGCGTCGCCACCCTTGAACCATCCGTTGCCACCCTTCGCGCCGGTAATCCCGACGGTCGAGCCCTCACGCGGAGTGACCAGACCGGCAAGACGCACAGACCGAGCCGCGGCGCCCGGATCGTCACCGAAGGTGCTGCTCCCTGCGTCGCCGCCCTCGGCCCCGACCACGACGCCGTCCGGCAGCTCAGCCCGCGTAGCAGTCCCGCCCTCGGGAAGCTCGACGCTGGTCAGAGCGACCCCGACAACGGTGCTGACCTCGCCCGTGAAGCGGCCGCCGTTGCCGCCGGTGTTGGTGAGGGTAGCGGGGATTACGACCGTGTCCAGTTGGGCCGTGGACACCAGTCCGGTGCCGCCACTGCCGCCGTTGCCCAGCGTGAACATCCCGACGGCGGGTGTCAGGCGGAGTGTGCCGGCCAGGCACTGTAGGGCGATGTCGCCCCCGTTCCCGCCAGCCCCACCCAGGGTCCCGTCGCCGCCATTGCCACCATTACCTGATTGCAGCCCGGCGCCGTCCGCTTGGCGGGGGTGCACGCCGGCGACGACCGCGGCGCCCCCCAGCGTGATGTCCCCGCCGGCCGACGCCAGGGTGACACTGCCGCCCACCCCGCCCGCACTGTTGCTGCTCCCGTTGGTCCCGTCACCAGCCCGGATGCGGCCGATCACCGCGATGTTGCCCTCTGCCTGGATGATCAGCGAACCCCCATTCGTCCCTGCCCCGGCGGCGTCCTGAGCGAACAACTCGCCGTCCACCTGCGCCGTCTGGCATTGCACGGTCACATCACCGTCGAAGCGTACCCGCTCGCCGGCCTCCACCACGAAGTTCGTCTCGTTCACGATCCCGCGGAGAACGCGTTCCGCGCCCCCGCCGTTCCCGCCCCCACATCCTGCCTGCAATACCAGGAGAGACGCCACCACGATCGCTGTGGCCACGGCCCACGTCAACCGACCCAGGCTGTCGCAACGCATCTGTCGTGCTCCTCTCTAGCAAGCGCAGTCTGTCCTAATGCACCATAGTGCGAGGCATTTCCTCCCTGTGTTGTATCCATATGCAGCGCGATCGGTCGGCAGAGGCGCGAAGTCGCAGGGCTCTCCATACCTACGGGCATGGCGCCCCGCGACTTGTCGGTGGTCGGGTTCTCAGCAGCCCTTCCGGAGCTTGGGATCGTCTCCCCCTAGAGCGGCAGCTTCACCTTGCAGCCGGTGCGCTGGCTCTGGTAGACGGCGAGGTTGAACTCGACGGCGCGGCGGGCTTCGGCGGGCGGGACGACCGGCTCGCCCCGGCCCTCGATCGCGGCCAGGAAGGCCTCGATCTGCAGGGCATGGGCGCCGACGGCATCACCCAGGCCGGCGCGCGGATCGGCGGCGGAGGTCTCCTCGAGCACCCCCGGCTCGGCCAGGCTCGGCTCACCCTCCACGTCCCAGTGGGTGATCTTGTCCGCCTCGATGATGACATTGCCCTTGGAGCCATGGACAGACAGGCGGGTCGGGAGCCCCTTGTAGGTGCAGGTCGTGCCCTGCAACACGCCCTGAGCGCCGGATTTGAACTGGATGGCGGCGCTGCCGATGTCCTCGGTCTCCATGTCGTGGGCCATCGTGGCCGCATAGCCGCCCACGCTCTCGACCTCCCCCATCATCCACAGCAGCAGGTCCACCCAGTGCACCGACTGGTTCATCAGCGCGCCGCCGCCGTCAAACTCCCACGTGCCCTGCCAGCGGTCCGTGTAGTAGCTCTGCTCGCGCCACCACGGCACGAAGGCATTGCCGTAGCGGAGCCTGCCCAGGCGGCCTTGCTCGATGGCCGTGCGCAGGGCGCCATAGCTGCCGTAGGTGCGGAACTGGTGGACTGCCGCCAGCACCACATCGGCTTCGCGCGCGGCGGCGATCATCGCGTCAATGTTCGCCAGCGTCACATCCATGGGCTTGGTGACGAAGCTGTGCTTGCCCGCCCGCGAGGCGGCGATGGAGGCGAGGTGGTGATGACTGCTGGGGGTCGTGATGTGGACGTAGTCAATGTCGTCGCGAGCCAGCAGGTCGTCCATGTCCGTGTAGTAGGCCTCGGCGCCATACTCCTCGGCGCTGTCCCGGGCACGCTGCTCCACGATGTCGCACGTCGCGATGAGCTTCGCGTTCGGCACGCGCTTGAGCGCCTCAAAATGCACCGAGCTGATGACTCCGCAGCCGATGAGACCGACGCCGTAGGTGGTGGACATGGGCAGGCTCCGTTGATCGCTGAGTCGCGTGGGCGTAGACGTCCCGGATGCGCCGCGTGGGCGCGCGTGTCCCCACGCGCGCTCTGTCGCACAATTCCCCACCCACCCTCGGCCTCCTGCAAGGGAATCCCACCTGCACGAGCGAAGATGCCCCCATGAGATCTCTACCCATCGCCCTGCTGCTGTCCCTCGCCTCTCTGACCGCCCATGCCGCTACCTACCGTGTGGATGGCGACGCCGGCGACGACGCCAATGACGGCCTCGCCGCCCCCTTCAAGACGATCGCGCGGGGCCTACGGGACCTCAAGCCCGGAGACACGCTGCTCCTGACGAAGCTGAGCCACCCCTACCGCGAGTCCATTCCGGTGATGGTGCATGGCACGCGCGAGGCGCCGATCATCATTGACGGCGGCGGGGCCACGATCTCGGGTGCGGACCCGGCCCCGAAGGACGGCTGGACGGACAACGGGGGCATATGGTCGGTGGCGCAGGCCACGAAGGTCGAGTTCCTCTTCGGGTCGGACTGCCGCTACGAGATGGCGAAGGCACCGGACAAGCTCAAGCCGCTCGAATGGGCCTGGCAGACGGGCAAGCTGTACTTCTGCCCCGCCGAGGGCAAGACGCCGGCCGACTACGACCTGCAGATGAGTGTGCGCATCTCAGGGATCATGACCAGCGGGGCCGGGGAGATCATCGTCCGCAACCTGACCGCCATGCACTTCTACAACGACGGGTTCAACATCCACCAGGGCAGCTCGCCCATGTGGTTCGAGAACATCAAGGGCCTGTGGAACGGTGACGAGGGCTTCAGCTGCCACGAGAACTGCGAGTGCTACGTGCGCGGGGCGGAGTTCTCGCACAACTACTGGCACGGCATTGCGGATGTCGGCGTCGCCCGTTCTCACTACCAGAACATGATCTGCCGCGACAACCGCTCCAAGGGCATCCATTTCATCGGCGGGATGCACTCGGTGAGCGACGCGGAGGTCAGTGGCAGCCCGATCCAGATCGCTCTGAGCGCCTCGGACCAGCAGGGATACCCGCGCTTTGAGGCGATGCCGCTGCGCACGAGCGTGACCAACCTGCGCAACGTCGCGGTGCGGTCGCAGCCCGACGCGATCGGTGTGCTACTCACCCCCAACGCGCAGGCCGTGATCGAGCACTGCGTCATCCAGGGCGGCAAGACGTGCCTGCAGGTCGAGGAGGGCGCCTCGGCCTACACGCTCAACTCGATCCTCGCCGGGGGGCAGATCGCCGAGGTGCTCGCTGCCGGCTCGTACGGGGCCGAGGCGAACCTGTACTTCCCCGGCCGGCTGACGATCAAGGACACGACTTACCAGCCCGACCAGTTCGCCGCCTATGTCGCTGCCACCGGAAACGACCAGAAGAGCATCGTCGAGGAGCCGAAGTTCGTCGGCGACACGCTCGTCACGAGCAAGGCCAGCCACGCGACGGGGGGAGCGTTCAACCTCTACGGTTTCGGCGGGCCGGACATCGGCCTGGAGCGGCGGCAAGTTCGGCCGGAGGAGCCCGGCGTGGCGGCCCCACTTCCCGGCGCGACCCAACTCGCTGCCACAGGCGGCACGCCACAGAAGACCGAGAGAGGGGAGCTGATCAGCTACGACTTCGAGACCGTCAACCCGTGGGGGCGGATCTACCCCGAGCCGGTCAAGAACGCCGCGGGGGTGGAGGTTGCCGGCAAGGCGGAGCTGTCCACGGAGCAGGCCCACGGCGGAGCGAAGTCGGGCAAGATCAGCGTGACGCTGCCGCCGGCCGCGCCGGGACGCTACCTGCTCAAGCTCTTCTCGGAGAAAATGCCGTACACGCGGCCGGTGTCGGCGGTGCGCGTGTGGGTGTATGGCGACAACTCCGGGCGCCAGTTCACGCTGCGCCTCCGCGACGCCGGCGGCGAGTGTTTCTACCGGGCGCCGGCGGTCATGGACTGGAGCGGCTGGAAGCAGATCGCGTGGGACGTCACCGCGGAGCCGCCAGCCAACATCATCGGGGGGAACGGCAACAGGCAGCAGGACTGCCCCCCGCTGGAGGTCGTCCTGGATGTGAGCGCGAAGGCCGGCGAGCAGTTCGTCGTGTACCTGGACGACCTGGAAGTGGAACTGGCGAAGTGAGTGGCGGTGCCCGACAAGAGTGTCGGGCGTACCACCATCCCACGTTGGTGCCCGACAAGAGTGTCGGGCGTACCACCATCCCACGTTGGCGCCCGACAGGAATGTCGGGCGTACTACCATCCCACGTTGGCGCCCGACAAGAGTGTCGGGCGTACCACGTCCCCTAGTCTACTCGCGGAGCTTCTTGAAGAAGAAATCGCCGTTGGTGGAGTCGCCCCCGCCGATGTCGGCGATGAGGGCGTAGCCGCGCGCCGGGTCGTACTGCTTCAGCTCCACCAGGTAGACATCATCCTTCACCCAGCCCCCCGCGTGGCACTGGTGCTTGTCCACGGCTTCCTCGCGCAACTCCTCCGGCTTGTCCTTGGCAAACGACACGAGCCTCGCCTGCGTGCAGACCAGGCCAAGCAGACCGCTGCGGTAGATCGGGCGGAACCAGTACTTGCCGGGCCCCGCGACGTAGAGGGTCACGTCCAGCCGTCGCGACTGTGACCGCGCCTCCTTGAACTCCTCGCTCTTCCACGAGCCGATCTGGTGCATGCGGTAGGGCTTGCCCTCGTCAGTGAAGCCGTGCTTGGCCATCAGGTCGCCGAGGTCGGCGGCCAGTTGCTCCATCAACTGTGCGGTGCGGCTGAACCGCTCGGGGGCCTTGCCACCCGCACCGGCGTTGCAGGCCTCGTGCCACTTGGGGTAGTCGGCCTGGAGCAGGTCCAGCGCCGTCTGGCACTGGTGGAACCACTTCCCGGCCGCCTCGCGGTCCTCGGGGGCGAGGCCCTTGTCTCCCTGCGCTCCTGCGGAGCGCGGCAGGATCTGCCCCAGTTGGTAGACGCCCTGCAGAACCTGCGTGTACGCGCGGACGATCTCGGTCTCCAGGATGAACTGCGGCTCGCCGAGTGCGGTGGCCACCTTGAGGGCCTCGTCGCAGCGGCTGATGTTCGTCGTGAACTGCTCGGGCGTCTTGAAGCACGAGAACATCGAGGTGCCCAGCGCGAGCTTCATCCTCCCGGCGGCCACCTGCACCGTCGGCTTGCCCCAACTCTCCAGGTACGGGTAGTTCGAGGCGTACAGGTCCCAGGCCGGCGGGCCGATGAGTTCGGTCCACTGCACGAACTGCGCGGGGTCCTTGAAGCCGTGACGCACGGCAAAGGAGGTGGCGAACTCCTGCCGGGTGCGCCCATGAGCGTTCCAGGCCCATTCCAGTCCGCCCTCGGTGTTAACCTGGTAGTACGCCGCCGTCGGCACGATGTAGGCCACCAGGCAGGTCAGGCCCTTGTCCACAAACTCGGTGAGGCGGGCATGGGTGAACTCCGGGTTGGAGAAGGGCGCGACGGTGAGCCAACTGGAGCTGAGCGTCGGGTAGACGCCCATCCAGCCCGAGCGCTGCACATAGTCCTCCAGCAGCGGGTAGATCATCGGCTTGCGCTCGGTGTTGTAGGTCAGCCCGCCGTGGTAGTACGAGACCTTCATGCCGGGGGCCAACGCCGCCAGCACCTTGTCGTTGGAGGGGTAGCTGAACTGGGTCAGCAGCACCCGCAGGCCGAGCTTCGGGCAGGTCTTCTTCGCCTCATTCCACGCCGCCGTCAGGGCGCGCACTTCCGACTCGAAGCGGTCCACCTGCTTGCACTGCTCGCACTGACAGCCTTTGCCCTCTTCCGACAGCCAGACCATGACTTCGCTGACGCCGGGGATCTGGCCGAGGTCGGCCATCCACCCGCCGACGACCTTCACGATCTCGGGTCGGGAGAAGCAGACGTTGCGGACCGAGGGGTTGGTCGAGGGGGCGTCCACGGCCGCCAGTTGCGGGTAGGCCTGGAACATCCCCGTGCCTGGCAGTTGCTCCAGGTGGTGGATGATCGGCACGATGCGCACGGCATGTCGGCGGGCTCGTGCCATGACCTCGGTGTCCATCGTCGCCTGGGGCACGCCCTGCTCGTCCACCTTGAGCTTGGCGTGCAGCTCGATGAGGTTGGATTTCAGGTCGGAGAGGGCCTCGAGGTCCTGGGTGCAGGTACCGCCCCACTGGCCACGCTCTTCCAGGTCGGGCCAGTCGAGGATGCGGCCGAGGGGCAGATCCACTGTGGCCGCTGCGCCGGTGCCCCGCAGTGACGACAGCAGCAGTTGCTTGAGCGTCTTCATGCCGTAGTAGCTGCCCACGTCGGTCAGGGCATCACAGCGCGCGAACGTCGCCGCCGCGATCAGCACATAGCCCTGGTCGGCGTTGCGCTTGCCCGCGAGGGCGGTGCGGGCCGCCGGGGTGCGGGTGAAGTCGAGCGTGGCCTTCCCCGCCGGCGACAGGAGGTCGAGCTTGGCGCCCGCCCTATCGCCCAGCGCCGCCGCCAGCTCCGCGGCGAGGCACTGGTCCAGCTCCGTGGGCTGGGCAGGCAGCTTCAGACGGAGGTCGGCCAGCGGCACGGTGCGCTTGCCGGTCAGGTCCGCCTCCTTGGGCAGGGGCACGAGCCACTGCTGCCAGGCAGCGGCCTCGGCGGCCGACAGGGGGGCCGCGCCGGCTGGCAGCGCCACGGCTAGGACCAGTAGCAGCACGACCACAAGGGCTGGGACGTAGGCGATCTGCATGGGAGGGCACCTGTCTTCACGGGATGGCGCGCTCGGTGGACTTCCGCGCGGGGGGTGGACTTCCCTGCCGGCGCGCAGAAGCGAAGCCGACCCGAGGCCGGGCGGGCATCGGGTCGGCTTCGCTGCGCATCTCAGCTCTGCCAGAGGGGAGAGAGAACAGGAGCCGGGAGCAGGTGAGCTTATCCTGGCGACGGAATGATCGGTTCAGGCGCCAGGGCGGGGGCGACGTGCGTCACCGGCGACGGGGCCGGAGCGCTGGCCCCCACGGACGGTCCATATGACATCGCCGGGGTGATGGGCATGGCGGCCGCGTGTCGGCAGGCCACGAACACCGCCAGCAAGCACACGATGGCCCATGCCAACAACAGGACCCTGAAACTAGGCATGTGTACCCTCCCCGGGGATCGGTAGTGCGGTCTCACATCGGGGCTCGACCCGGACGCCTCGGCACGGCGTCCGCACGGCTCATTTGAGAGTTTAGCCGACGACGCTCATGGCTTACCGGCAAGGAAGCTCACGACTCGCGCAAGGCGCTTGCCGCAGAGCCTCCCCGGCCGGCCTCCAGGCCATGCCCCGGACGTAGCCATGGCCTCGGCAGTCTGTCCGCGCGAGTGGATACCAACATCAGTGCGGAGGTGCCCGTCGTGGCAGCCAACTCACTCGGGGGAGCTGTGCGCGCACGCCGCGTCAAGGGCGTGCAGGTCGCCTGCTTCACCGCCCTCGTCATCGTGGTGATGCGCTTCGTCGCAGGGCCGCAGCAGCGCCTGTTCTCGCTGATCGAGAACTTCGCGTACGACTCCTACTTCGACCACCGCGCGCCCCGCGACATCAGCGACTTCGTCATCGTCGCGGTGGACGAGGAGAGCCTCAAGCCCGAGCACCTCGGTCGCTTCCCGTGGGACCGCGCGGTCTACGCCAGGCTCCTCGAGCGGCTGGGTGGGGCGAAGGTGGTGGGCATTGACCTCCTCTTCCCCGAACCCTCGGCGGACGACGCGGTACTGGCGGCCGCGGTCCGCCAGCACGGGCGAGTGGTACTGGCCGCGCACAAACGGCGAGTGGCGCGCGGAACGGAGTTGCCTCTCACCTGGCACGGCTATGGCCAGGCAACGACGCCTGGCGTGCCCCGCGCCTACTCCGACGCCAGACTGACGGACGAGTTCGTGCCGCCGGTGCCGGTGCTGGCGCAGGCGGCGGGGATGGGCTACGTGGACATCGTGCCGGACGCGGACGGGGTCTACCGCCGAGCCATGCCGCTGATGGCCAGTCCCGCCGATGACGTCATGCCGCACTTCGGGCTGGAGATCGCTCGGCTCGCGCTGGGGCTGGACCGGGCGCAGCTCATGCACAGCGCCGCCAGTGGCGCCCTGGCGGTCAGGAACGCCACGCTCCCCCTCGCCGGCGGCGAGATGCTCATCAACTACGCCGGCCCGCTGCAGACGGTCAAGTATGTCCCGGCCTGGCGGGTGGTGGCGGGACAGGAGCCGGCCGAGACGTTCCGCGACAAGATCGTGCTCATCGGGCCGACGGCGGCAGGGCTGTATGACATCCGCCCCGCGCCCTTCACCCGCAACAACCGCGTCTTCTTCGGAGTGGAGACCAACGCCAACATCGCGCACACGATCATGGCGGGGGAGACGCTGCGCAACAACACGCATGGGCTGGTGTGGGGCATCTATGCCCTCGTGCTCGGGGCGCTGGTCGGGTGGGCGGTCTGGTATAGCGACGAGAAGCAGGCGGTGTGGCTGGGGGTCGGGCTGGTGACCGTCCTGGCCCTGCCGGTGTTCATGGTCGGCGTCATGTGGCTGAACCAGGTGGTGCCCTACGGCGCCATCTTGCTGGGGGCCGCGGTCCCGATGGTCTGGGCCCTGTACGAGCGCCTCGGCCTGGAGAAGCGGCAGATTGCCGACCAGTTCGGCACTTACGTGTCGCCGGATGTGTTGCACGAACTGGAGCGCAATCCCGAACTGGTGCGACAGGGCCAGCGGCGGGAGGTGACGCTGCTGTTCTCGGACGTGCGGGGCTCCACCGCCATCGCCGAGAAGATGCCGCCGGATGTGTGGATCGCGCAACTCAACGAGTACCTGTCGGAGATGAGTGACGCCATCTTCGCCTATGACGGCTACCTGGACAAGTTCATGGGCGATGGCATCATGGCGCTGTGGAACGCCTTCGGCAACCAGCCCGACCATGCCGAACTGGCGACCAAGGCGGCCGCGCAGATGCTGGAGCGTCTGAAGCTGCTCAACGAGGCCTGGGAGGGCCGGAAAGACCGGGTGCCCCTGCAGATCGGCATCGGCCTGCACACGGGGGAGGCGATCATCGGCAACGTTGGGTCATACCGGCGAGCGCAGTATACGGCGATCGGCGACTCGGTCAACTCCGCGTCACGCATTGAGGCCCTGACCAAGGAGTTCAAGGCGCAACTGATCCTGAGCGAGACGCTGGCGGAGCGCCTGGCCGGGCGCGTGAAGCTGGTGGAGCTGGGCGAGGTGGAGCTGAAGGGGCGGGCGGAGCCGCTGCGGGTGTACAAGCCCGAGGGCTACGCCGGCGAGGTCAAGGGGCACTTCCAGCAGAAGGAAAAGTAGTGTCTCATCCAGTGTGGAGGTTGGCATGGCCGGAACCATAGCTGTCATCCTGGGCGGGGGACGCGGCACCCGCCTGTATCCCCTGACGCGCGAGCGGGCCAAGCCCGCGGTGCCGCTGGCCGGCAAGTACCGGCTCATTGACATCCCGATCAGCAACTGCATCAACTCGGGGCTGCGGCGCATCTCCCTGCTCACGCAGTTCAACACCCACTCGCTACACCGCCACATCCGCACCACCTACAACTTCGACACCTTCACCGAGGGCTACGTTAACATCCTCGCGGCCGAGCAGACGATGGAGAGCACCGGGTGGTACCAGGGCACGGCGGACGCGGTCCGCAAGAACCTGCGCCACCTGGACCTGGGCAGCGCCGACCATGTCCTGATCCTGTCGGGCGACCAGCTCTACCGCATGGACTACAGCGAACTCATCGCCCAACACGAGCGGGAGGGGGCCGATGCCACCCTGGCGGTCCTGCCCGTGCCACGCGATCAGGCGTCCGGCCTGGGCATCCTGCACACCTCCGGCCACCGCATCGTGGACTTCGTGGAGAAGCCGCAGACCGAGGCCGAGCTGGACCGGTTGGCGATGTCGAACGGGGACATGCACCCGCCCACGCCCGGCCGCACCCATCTCGCCTCGATGGGCATCTACCTGTTCCGGACCGAGGTGCTGCGCGCAGTGCTGGCGGACGAGACCAAGGAGGACTTCGGACGCGAGATCATCCCGGAGGCCATTCGCCAGAGCCATGTGGACGCCTACTTCTTCGACGGCTACTGGGAAGACATCGGGACCATTCGCGCCTTCTATGATGCCAACCTGGAGTTGACGCGGCCCGACGCCCGGTTCAACTTCTTCGACGAAGAGGCCCCCATCTACACCCATCCGCGCAACCTGCCACCCTCGCGCATGGACCACTGCCACGTCGAGCGCAGCATCATCGCCGATGGCTGCATCATTGACGATGCCGAGATTCTTGGCTCGGTCATCGGGGTGCGCACCCTCATCGGGGCCGGCACGACCATCCGCGACTCCATCGTCATGGGGCTGGACTACTTCGAGAGCGACGAGGTGCGCCGTCGGCGCCAGGCGGACATCCCCATCGGCATCGGGCGCCACTGCCGCATCAGCGGCGCGCTGCTGGACAAGAACTGCCGCATCGGCGACGGTGTCACCATTGACGCCTCCCGGTACGCCGAGGACATGGACAGCGAGCTGTTTGTCGTGCGCGACGGGATCGTCATCGTCCCCCGGGCGACGACCGTGCCGGACGGCACCATCATCTGACCCGGCTCAGCCAGTTCCCCTCGTGCGCTAGCGCCTTGACGCGGACTTGTCCCGTTCTTGAGGAGTTCTTGCCCGGCATGCGCTAGCGGGACCACTAAACTGTCTACGAACCGAAGGCTTGGGTGATCTGCATGATCCAGAGGCTCCCACGGGTCTTGGGCTGTCTGTTGTTTCTTGCCGCCTGCCAGACGGCCTTCGAGCAGCCCTCCCAGATCGCGGCCTCCAGCGCCCGCCTCATCGAGTGCTACGGGCAGGTGCAGGCGCGCCACGGTGCCGGGGGCTACCAGACCGCCCGGATCGGTGAGACGCTCCTGCCGGGGGACGGCCTCAAGACGGGGGCAAGCTCCCGCGCCCAGCTCGCCATCGGCAGCAACCAGTTCGTGCGCCTCGACCAGAACTCCCAGGTACTCGTCACCCACGTCCAGCAGGACGGCATCACCAGCTTCAAGACGCTGGTGGGCGGGGTCTGGGTGACGATCCAGAAGGCCATCGGCGTCCCGACCAAGTTCGAGGTCCAGACCCCCTCGGTCACTGCCGGCGCGCGCGGCACGATCTTCCGCTGCGAGGTGAGCGACGACGGCGAGACGGGGGTCTATGTGTACGAGGGGGAGGTGGATGTCACCGGCGCCGGTGAGGTGGTGCGCGTGGCCCCGGACCGTTTCGCCCGCGCCCGTCAGGGCGGGCGGCCCGCACTGGCGGACATCAACCCCGACGAGGATGAGCGACGCGACTTCGTGCGCTACAACCGCCATTGCGAGGCTCTCAGCGGGGTTGGCAACCCCAGGGTGCTGGTGGCCCTGAGCGTCGTCGAGAACACGCGGCCCCAAGCGGCGATGGCCACCTCCGATCGGCTCGTGGAGCAACTGCGGCAGTTGGGCTATCTGGCCACACCGGTGAAACCCGAGCACCTGCGCGAGGCCACTTACGACAGTCAGGGTGTGCTGCGGGTGAAGCCCAAACTCGCGGACTACTACCTGGTGGGGGCCATTCGCGTGCAACTGCCCCGCGCTGGCGCCGGCCGGGCCACGGCTGGCGTGGCGACGATCCATGCCCGGCTCGTGGGCGCGGATGACTACCACCTGGTCAGCACGGCCCAGGCGCAACGCAAGCTGCCCGTGCCGCCCCAGAAGCCATTCGGCCTCCCGAACGGCCGGGACAGGCAGGCTATCCAGGCGGTCCTGGAAGCGCTGGGGGAGGACGTGGCACAGCAGATGGCCCCCCAGCTCATGCGTGACATCGTCGTGGACCGCCCGGCGGCGGTGCGTGTGGATGTGACCGGGCCCGCTGACCCCCGCCAGGTCCGGGCGCTGAAGGGGCTGCTGGCCAGCCTGCAAGCGGACGGACGGATCGCGCCCCTGCCGCGCTTTGACAGCAGCGCCGCATTTCTCGTGGCCGGACAGATGTCCCCCCAGGAGGTGGCTCGCGTCTGTCTGGAGCGCGGGGGGCAATGGATCCAGAGCGCCGAGACTCGAGGGAGGGTCGTGCAGGTGTCATTCCGGCCGGGCGCCATGCCGCCTGAGGGGGGCATACGCTGAGTGACGGCCCGCCGGAGGGCCGCAGCCTGCCGTGCGTCGCAGACAACCGCTGACCGCCCGCTCATCAGCCACACTTGCGGCGATGCTCCTGCCCGCATCGCCCCGGGAGGTCTGGGATGGATCTCGAACGGATCCACGGCGCCATCGCCGAGGGCATGACAGCGCCTGTGGTCGTGTGTGACCTGGAGGGCAGGGCTCTATACATCAACCCGGCGGGGGAGCGGTTCTGCGGCCATACTCAGGACAGTCTGCGCGGCACGATGTGCCGTGACTTTATCCTCGACTTCCCCCAGCCCGCCACCAGGCCGGGCCTCCTCCGCCTCACCGAGTTCGAGAGCCGCGTCAGGGTCGGCACGACCGAGGAGCGGCAGGTGCGCGTCACCATGTGGCCTCTGCTGGCCCCCGATGGCATCTGCGGCTACTGCATGATGCTCGAGGACGCACGCGACCACCAGCAACTCCTCGAAGCCCTGCACGAAAGCGACATCCGCTACCGCACGCTCGTCGAGAACATGCTCAACGGGCTGGCGCACTACCGCGTCATTCTCGATGAGCAGGGGCGCCCCGTGGATGCGGTCTTCCTCGAGGTCAACCCGGCCTTCGAGAGCATCACCGGGATCAGTCGCGACTCCGTGGTGGGAATGCGCGTCACCGAGGTGCGGCCGGATGTGGATCGCGAATGGGTGGAACTGATCGGCCAGGTGGCGCTGACGGGGGCGCCGGTGCGTTTCGAGCGCCATTCCGAGCGCCTGGGCAAGTGGTTCGCCATGCTGGCCTACAGCCCCCGCGAGGGCTACTGCGCCATCGTGTCGGAGGACATCACCGAACGCAAGCTGATGCTGCAGGCGCTGCAAGACAGCGAGGCGCGCTACCGCGAGTTGGTGGAGAGCGCGAACAGCCTGATCCTCAAGATCGCCGCCGACGGGCGGCTCCTGTTCCTCAATGGCTTCGCCTGCCGCTTCTTCGGCGTGAGCAGCCGGGACGTGGTCGGCCACCCGGTCGTGGGCACGCTCCTGTCGCCCGAGGACATCACCGAGGAGGCGTTCCGGCGTCAGCTTCGCCGCGCCGGCGGACGGCGCCCCAGCTACCGCGACCACATCGTGCCGGTCCGTTCGGCCGACGGCTCGGTGCGCTGGCTCGCGTGGGTGCTGCGAGCCATCTGCAATGACCGGGACGAAGCCGAAGCGTTCCTCGCCTTCGGCCATGACATCACCGAGAGACGGGAGACCGTGGAAGCCCTCCGCGAGAGCGAGGAGAAGTTCCGTACGCTCTTCAACGACGCCAGTGATGGCATCTTCATCCGTAGCGCCGAGGGGAGCTTCGTGGAGGTCAATGAGGCGCTCTGCCGGCGCCTCGGCTGCGATCGCCGGAGGCTCCTACACGTGCGTCCTGAGGCGATCTATGGGACGCAGTTCGCCGAGGAGGCCAGCCGCAAGACGGCCGCGGCGACGTCAGGGGACCCGGCTGTCTTCGAGGGCAAGGAGACGGGGACCGATGGGGTCATGCGGGCAGTGGAGATGAGCGTGCGCCCCATCAGCTACGGCGGCGCGGCGGCGCTGCTGGCGGTGGTGCGCGACATCAGCGAGCGGCGACGGGTCGAGGAGGCCCAGCGCATGGCCGCTCTGGGACAGCTCGCGGCCGGCGTGGCCCATGAGTTCAACAACCTGCTGGCGGCGATGATGATGAAGGCGGAGCTGGTGGCACTCGAGGACGATCCGCAGGGATACGAGGAACTGACCGAACAGGTCATCCGGTCGTGTCGGCGGGGCGCGGAGATCTGTCAGAACATGATCGCCTTCGCCAGCCCCAGCGACCTGCAGCGCGAGCCGCTGCGGGTCGAGGAGCCCATCGAGGCGGCCCTGGCCATCGCTACGCGTCAGATGGAGACCGCCAGTATCGCGGTCGTGCGCGACTACCACACCGAGGGCTGCCAGGCCATGGCTGACCCCGGCCAGATCGAGCAGGTTTTCCTGAACCTGTTCATGAACGCCTGCCACGCCATGCCAGCCGGCGGGACGCTCGAGATCGGCACCCGCTGTGACAACGGCGACCTCGTCGCGACGGTCCGAGATACGGGTATCGGCATCGCCACCGAGAACCTGCCCCGCATCTTCGAGCCGGTCTTCACCACCAAGGGGCGGCTGGGGCAGAGCGACATGCCCGGCACCGGGCTGGGGCTGTCGGTCAGCCACGGGATCATCCACGCCCATGGCGGCAGCATCAGCGCCCGCAGTGAGAGTGGCCAGGGCAGCGTCTTCACAGTCAGGCTGCCGGTGTGGCAGGCGAGCGCCCCGGCCGAGGGCCAGCATCTCGCGCCGTCTCCCCGACAGCCCATCCCGGGCGTCGGCCACCGCGTGCTGGTGGCCGAAGATGAGACCGACATCTGCAGCCTGTTGGCCCAGGTGCTGCAGGGCCGAGGCTACGAGGTCGTCGTAGCCGGCGACACCAAACAGGCGCTACAGGCCCTCGATACTGAAGGCTTTAGCCTCATCATCGCCGATTGGCTCATGCCCGGCGGTGGCGGGCGCCAGGTCGTTTCCCGCGCCCGGCAGATGTCTGGCGACCCTCCGGTCATCATCATCAGCGGCAAGCTCGGCCTCGAGCTGATCGAGGCTCTGGAGCCGAACGTCGTGCGCTGCCTGCAGAAGCCCTTCCACCTCGCCGAACTCCTCGACACCATCCAGGACGCCCTCGTCCGCTAGCCCGGTCTCATCGTGCCCTCTCCCCCATCGTTCCCCCCACAAACGCGGAATGACCCTATCGGCCACCGCGTCATATGGGCATACACAGTGAAGCACACGCCTCCCACAAGAGGCTGACACAGAAGGAGCAGAACCGATGAAGAGAATAGTGCTCATGATGACGCTGATCGCCCTGTCGGGCTTGATCGGGACGATGGTCTCGGCCCAACAGGCCGGACCGGCGCAGGGGCAGCAAGGGAAGCCCCGGCAGGCAGCAGTCCAACTGACCGCCGACCAGAAGGCCCAGCTCGAAGCCAAGCTGAAGGAGCTGCGCGCGGCCAACGCCAAGCCCGAGGAGATCAACGCGGCGATCGGCGAGCTGTTCAAGGGCTGGGGGCTAGAGCCTCCGCGCGGCCGAGCCCTGCTGATGCTGCAGCTGACTCAGGAGCAGCGCAAAGAGCTTCAGGCCAAGCTGAAGGAGATGCGTGCCGCCAACGCCAAGCCCGAGGAGATCCGGGCGGCGATCACAGAGATGCTCAAGGGCTGGGGCCTCGCAGTGCCGCAGGAGCAGGGCAAGGGTCAGGGCGCTGGCAACCGCTTTGGCGCTAACCTGACTGAAGAGCAGCGCACCCAACTGCAGGCCAAGATCAAGGAGATGCGCGCCGCCAACGCCAAGCCCGAGGAGATCAAAGCCGCCGTCGCCGAGATGTACAAGGGCTGGGGCATCGAGATGCCGCAGGGCAGGGGCCAGGGCGGCGCCGGTCGGGCCGCGATCAAGGACCTGCTGCAGGGTTTGACCGATGAGCAGCGCCACCAGGTGCTGACCAAGGCGGATGAGATGCAGAAGGCCGGCTCCA
Organism: bacterium; assembly: GCA_021372615.1. NCBI lineage: Bacteria > bacterium. The sequence goes on from JAJFUB010000102.1 coordinate 60,327, forward strand.
CGCCTGAGGAGATCAGGCGGACGATCATGGAGATGATCAAGGGGTTCGGCGATCAGGCTTAGCGATGGTGCCAGGCGAACCGAGCGCCAAGCAGAGCGCGCCTCCCGCACAGGCGCGCTCTGTGCTTTTGCAGGGAGGGCCTGGCGCGACCACCGGGGAATTGGCCCCCAGCACACGCCCGACAGTGAGGACCACCGTGCCCCTATCCCATCGTGAGAACTACCTGCGCAATGTCCGCATGACCGGCCCGGAGTGGATGCCGGTCGCCGTCAGCATCTCAAACGCCTCGTGGGACCAGTGGCGGGGAGAGATGGAAGAAGTCTGTCTGCGCCATCCGACGCTCTTCCCCGGCTTTGAGCAGGGCAAACGCGACTATGACCACTTCGACTTCGGCCCCGCCCACCGCGCCGGCGAGGACTTCGTGGACACCTGGGGCGTCACCTGGCACAGTGAGGTCAACGGCCTGGAGGGCGCGTTCAGCAACCCGCCGCTGGCCGACTGGAGTGCGCTCGAGACGTACCGCGCCCCGGACCCGCTGCAGACCGGCGACCGCGGGCCGGTGGACTGGGAAGCCACCCGGCGGCACATGGCTGCCGCCAAGGCCTCTGGCGGCCTGACCCAGGGATCGCTCGCGCACGGCTTCCTGCTCATGCGCATGTACTATCTGCGCGGCTTTGAGAACCTCATGGTGGACTTCGCCACCGACGACCCGCACCTGCCCGACCTCATCACGCTCACCAACGCCCACAACCGTGTGATTGTGGACCAGTACCGGGCGATGGGTGTGGACGTGATGCACTTCGGCGAGGACATCGGCACCCAGAACGCCTCGCTCATCAGCCCGAAGCACTTCCACCGCTGGATCATGCCGGCGTACCAGGAGCTGATGCAGCCATGCCGCGAGCAGGGGATGATTATCGGCTCACACAGCGACGGCTACATCATGGAGCTGATTGACGACCTGCTGGAGGCGGGCCTGGACATGGTCAACCCCCAGGACCTGTGCAACGGCATAGACAACCTCGCGCGCGAGGTGAAGGGCCGTGTGTGCATCAAGCTGGACGTGGACCGGCAGACCATCGTCCCGTTCGGCACGCCGCAGGAGATCCACGACCTGATCGAGGAGGAAGTCCGCAAGCTCGGCGGCCCGCAGGGCGGCCTGGAGCTGATCTGCGGCATCTACCCGCCCACCCCACCGGAGAACGTAGACGCGGTCTGTACGGCGATGGAGGAGTTCCGGACGTGGTGGTTCGACGGCAGAGGTGGGTAGAACAGAGATTGCTTGCAGGCACGCACACCACCTGCTATCATGTATCGATAGAGCGATTGCAGGGAGAATACGCTTATGGTGCGCGTTAAGGTGTCGAGTAAGTATCAGGTCTCAATACCTAGCGAAGTGAGAAAGAAGCTGCATATCAGACCAGGACAAGAGCTGCAGGTTGAGGTGTCTGATGGCAGCATCTGCCTGCTGCCCGTGCCTACGCTGGACGACATCATCGGCATTGCGCCTGGACTAACCTACAGGGGCGTGCGCGAGAAGCAGGACCGGATATGATCCTCATGGACTCGTCCGGCTGGATCGAGCTTGCGGGGCGAGGGCCCCGGTATGAGTCATTTGCGGAGATGCTGCGCGGCGCCGACGTGGTCGTCGTGCCGACCGTTGTGGTTCGCGAAGTGTACCGCGCGGTCGAGTTGTCGGCAGGGCGTGCCCGCGCTGATCAGGTATCCCGGTACATCGCCAGCTTCCATGTGGTATCGCTCGACCTCGATTTGGCCATCAGTGCGGCGCGGTGCGCGCATGACATGAAGCTTGCCCTGGCGGACTCCATCATCTACGCGACCGCGCAGGCGTGCGGAGCCCGCATCGTTACCGGCGACGCCGACTTCGCCGCCCTGCCAGGCGTAGACTTCATCCCTGTCGAGCAGTAGGGCCTGCCGCTGTCCGAGCGGAGGCCCAGGTCAGACCGTCACCGCCGCGTGCGTGCTCGCCGCCTGCACCGCTGCCTCGGCCAGCTTCAGTGCCGCTACCCCGTCCTCGGCTGTGGCCAGCGGCGTCTCCTCACCCCGAATGGCCTGTAGCACCGTCTCGATCTGCACGCGGTAGATGTCGTCTCGCGCCACGATGACATGCTCGACGTGATGGGCGTGCCTCGGGCTGTCGTCCCTCTCGAAGTCAAACAGCTCCAGCATGCCCGTCTGGAAGTCGTACCTGACGACCCCCCGGTCGCCGTACAGCTCTACGTGCGAGCGCTGCGGGTGCTGGATGTAGTCCATGTGGATCTGACCGACGGCCCCGGACTTGTAGCGCACCAGCAGGCTGAATAGGTTCGGCTGCGGGAGCATCGGCAGGTCGCCCAGCGTCGCCGACTCGGCGCTCACCCGCTCGGGCTCCCCCAGGAACAGCCGCATGTAGTCCAGCAGGTGCGTGTAGTCAATGATCAGCGCGTTGGGCTCGGTCATGCGGTAGGGCGTGGTGGCGCACATGAGCGTGAAGTACGTGCCGACCATCGCCCGCCCGCCGACGAGTGTCCCCAGCACGCCGGAGCGCACGATCTCCAGCACACGCCGCAGCCCGCCGTGGGAGCGCAGGGAGTAGCCGACGGCGAACACGCGCGTGGGAGGGGTCACCGACCCCGAACTGTCGCGGTCGGTGACCGCTCCCACGCCTCCCCCCCCGCCCACCGTCTCCGCAATCGCTTCCGCATTCCCCACCGAGTCCGCCAGCGGCTTCTCGCACAGCACGTGGCATCCGGCCTGCCAGGCCGCCTCGACCATCGGGCGGTGCAGGTGGTTAGGCGTGCAGATGTAGACCACGTCCGGCCGTTCGGCCAGCGCTGCCGCGTAGTCGGTGAAGGGCCGCGCGCCAGGCGCCTGCTCCGTCGCCGCCTGCAGGTTCGCCTCCAGCGTGTCGCAGACCCGGACCTCCGCTGCGGGCTGCTCGCACCACAGCCGCGCATGGCGCTTGCCGATTGATCCACAGCCTGCGACGAGCACTCGTATCCGGTCCATGGGACGCCTCCGCATCAGATTCGGCAGGTGTTTCGCCGCACGATGCCGCATTACCTTACCGCTGCCCTGCAATTCCTCGCGCCACTGCCAAAGGAGTGCTGCGCTGTGTCCAGGATGCTCCTGGTATCATGCCTCATGTTGCTCATGACCTCCGCCGCCCTCGCCCAGGCCCCCGAGTCGCAGTCCATCGCCGGCCTGAACTACGAAACGCCCCACTATCAGCTCCGCGTGTTCGCCGCCGGGCACTTCGCGGTGAAGATCGGTGGGTCGTGGATGCCCGGCTGCATCTGCCTGAACATCAACGGCACGCCCCAGTACAAGCAGGAGGCGCTGTCGCACATGGCCTCGACGGTCGAGACCACCCCCGACGGGCGCAAGATGACCGTGGCCGGCCGCCTTACGCCGGACTTCGCCTTCACACAGACGCTCGTGATGTCCCCGCAGGCCGTCGAGCTGACGTACGTGGTCGAGGCGCTCAAGACCGTGCAGGCCAAAGACATCAGCATCACGGCCGGGCCGCAGCTCGACCAGGCGAAGGGCCTGCAGGTGCAGATTGACGCGGCTTCGGGGCCGCGCGAGTTCATCTTCCCGCCGACGGCGCCAGGGCTGGTCGGCGACGTGCGCAGTATCACCTGGCGCAACCTGTCACAGCGGGATGCCCGCACCACCTTTGTGCAGGCATGGAAGTCAAGCGTGGCGGTCAGCGAGAAGAGCGCGACCTACACGGCCATCCTTGCCCGTGACCGCGAGCTCAAGCAGGGGGACAAGCTCACCGGCATCATGCGCTTTGAGGCCCTCCCCATCGGCGAGGCCGTGAGCCTGCGCAGGTCGTTCCAGGACAAGCTCGGCTTCACGCGCTTTGGTGTCAGCGGCCTGGCCGGCCTGCTCAACAACGTGCGGACCGACCAGGGGCTCCTGATCCAGCAGCTCAGCATCAACGAGGACGATGTCCACCAGGTACAGGTCGGCCGGGGCAAGGTCCCCTCGTGGGGCGGCGTCTACGTGCCCGCGGGCCAGCCCGGCGCCTTCGACATCACCTCGCGCGGCAAGGTGGTCAGCGACTGGGAGGAGCGCGTCGAGGCCCGCACCCTCTCCCCCACCGTTGAGGAGATCCACTGGTCCGCCACCCGCAAGTCCGCCGCCAACCAGCAGCGGCTGCGCGTGCTGATGTATGTCGCCCAGTGGCTGGAGCAGGAGCGCAATCCGTACTTCATTCGCCTCCCCGACGGCACCCGCCGGATGGACAGCCAGGGCGATGCGCTGTGGTTCGGCATGCCGCCGCAGGTCACCGAGGCGGGCCTGGGGCCATACCGCAAGCTCGGGCAGTTCCCCGCCGGCACGGAGATCGTCGTGCCGATGCTGCGGCGCGGAGAGCTGATGACGGTGCGCACGCACCAGCCCCTCGAGGTCGACGGCTTCCGCTTCGAGATCTACTTCCGGGGCCTGTGGTTCGAGGCCCTCGACAAGACGCTGCCCCAACTGGACTTCGACGTCAAGGTCGAGAAGCTGCCGCTCAAGCAAGTCGGGCCGCTGACCGTATGCGAGAACCCATGGAGCGGCGCGGCCGGGGTGCGCGTGGGCGGCATGCCGCTGCTGGAGGCCGAGGCCGCGGGGGCAGACGGCAAGACGGCGTCGGCCCGGTGGGAATGGACGTCGGATCGCGACGGTGCTTCAGGCCACCTGCGCGCTGCCGGGGCCCCGACCGTGCGCCTCAAGCTCCCGGAGTTCCTGCAGGGCAAGCCCGTGACGGTGCAGGCGCAAGCCGGCACCGCCCGGCCCTTCGTGATGAGCACGGGGCGCATCGGCGCGGTCGAAAAGCCCATTGCCCTGCAGCCGGGAACCGACCTCAGCTTCGCTCCGACGGCCCTCGAACGCGTCACTATCCGCAGCGCCGCGGCGGCACAGGCCACGCTGTCGAAGGATGAGGGCGGGCAAGCCCTGCTGACGATTGCGGGCAAGGCCGACGAGGCCGATGTGACGGTGCGCTATGCGCCTGTCACCCCCGGCGCGCCAGTGGCTGCAAGCCCGGCCCCCGCTGGCGAGCATGACACGCTCACCGGCCTCAAGGCGCAGACGCTCGCCAACGGCGATGTCGTCGTGAGCACCCCGTGGTGGCAGGTCGTCCACGCCAAGAGCAACGGTGGGGCCATCCGCTCCCTCACGTTCGCCAATGGTAGCAACCAGTCGGTCCTGCGTGAGCCCATCGCCACGTCCCTGTCAGCGGGCGGCGACTACACCGATGTCCGCGACAGCAACGCCCGGCTGCAGATCGTCGAGAGCCGCCCGGACTATGTGAAGCTGCTGGTGACCGGCAAGCTGCTTGCGGCCAACGCCGAGGCGCTCTGCCCGTTCGAGCACGTCTACGAGTACCGGCCGATGCTGGTGCGGCGGACCTGCCGCTATCTGCTCGGCGACCGTAAGGTCGCCTGCACGCGCCTGGCGGTCGGGAGCATGACGCTCAGCCCGTCGCTGGACGAGTGCGCCTCCCGCCGGGAGAAGGAGCGCACGACCTGGGGGCGCGCAGTGTTCCCGGGGCTGGCCGCGTTTGAGGAGAAGAGCTTCTCGCAGTACATGTGCCTGTTCCGCCGCGGCGTCGAGGGCATTGACTGGCTGCCAGCCAGCGACCTGAACCAGTGGCAGGGCTTCGGCGGGCGCAAGGACGCGGCACGGTATGCGATCTGCGGCACCGCCGAGGGTGCGCCACAGATGGTCGTCGAGCCGCTGGCGCAGACCGATCAGCCGCTCGAACTGACCGGCACGCTGCAGTTCGAGAGCTACCTGTCGCTGCCGCAAGTGAAGCGCTGCCTGCCGCGGCGCAACTTCGTCGCGTGCCTGGACACGGGCCAGTGCACCGAGCAGATGCTGCGCCTCTGCGCCGACTACGGCGTGACCGACATCCTACTCGGCTGTGGCAACACGCCAGGCTCCTTCCAGTTGAGCGACCTGAAGGCTTCTCAGCAGGCTGTCCAGCGGGCACGGGCGGTCGGGATCAAGATGTACCCCTTCGACCCCTTCCAGCTCGTCAACCGCCGGGCGCCGCTATGGCAGCAGCACGAGATCATGGCCCGCGAGGAGCTGCGCAACGGCGTCTCCACGCCGATGATCTACCCCGACGGCTACGGCGACTACTTCTGCCCACAGTCCAGGGACTTCCGCGACGCGCTGAAGACCGGCTACACGAAGCTGGTGGAGAGCGCCGACTTCGGCGGGCTCTATCACGACTTCACCCACCCGTACATCTGCACCAACACGCGACACCACCCGGCCCCACACCTGAACACGGACGGCGTGCTAGACATGATCCTGTGGGACCGGCAGTTCCTGGGGCCCGCCCGCGTCTTCTGCGGCCACACGGGCTGGGTGCCGGTGCTCTTCTTCCAGGACCTCTGTACAGTGACGGCGATCTTCGAGGAGTACCCGTCCACGGAGCCGCTGCCGCTGCATCTGACCCCGGCCCAGGGGGAGTTCGTCAACGCCGCGCAGATGACGCTCGTCAGCAGCTTCCTGTACCACGGGGCCGCCGCGCCGGGCGAGGAGGGCGGCTCAGCGCCCGCGCCGGAACTCGTGGACGCCTATCTCTCCCGCTGCGCGCTGACGGGCATCTTCCCGTGGGCGCATTCGGGCAACGTCGGCGCGGAGGGGATGTACGACCTGCCCGACCGACTGCGCCCGTGGCTGCGGCTCTTTGCCCTGCGGGGGAGCAGTGATCTGGGCACAATGCAGTTTCTGCCCTGGCACCGTCAGACGGCCGTGCAGTCCTCCAGCCCGTTCGTCCGAGCGGCGACATACTGGAACCGGGACCGGGCGATCGTCGTGATCGCCAACTCGGAGTCGGGCCAGGAGCGGTCTTTCAGCCTCACGGTCCTGCCCGAACAGTTCGGCTGGCCGCAAACCAGCAAGCTCAGCCTCACGCCCACGAAGGACAGCGCAGCCCTGAAGCCGCTCGGCGGCAATCGCTTGGAGGGGATGCTGGGAGGGTTCGGCTGGGCGGCGTATGAGGTGAGGCGGTAGGGTCGCGTGGGGCCGGACGTCGGGGACGGCCCAATGGCAGTATCGGTCTCGTGTGGTGCACTTGTGCAGGATAACGCGCCCACCGCGTCCAATACGTTTGCACGGTGGAATGCTCCCGCCTTGCGGCGGGACTCCGCGACGGTCCCACAGGGGGTAATACCATGGAACAGGTGTACGTCAATGCGGCCAGGCTGAACGTCCGTGCAGAGCCGAAGAGCACTTCGGCGCCCCTCAGCGACAGGCTGTGGGGGGACTGGCTGGGGGTGTTGGATCGACAAGGCGAGTGGCTGAAGGTCAAGGCAGGGCTGAAGACGGGCTGGGTGAGGGAGGCCGATACTCGCCCCGACCGGCTCCTGGAGCTGTACTTCATTGATGTCGGACAGGGCGATGCCTGCCTCGTGCAGACGCCGGATGACCGCCGCCTGCTGGTTGACGCCGGCGCCAGTGACAATGCCTTCCGCTTCATCAAGTGGAAGTACGGGGGGCTGAAGGCGCCGCTGGCCTTCGACGCCCTCGTCGCCACTCACCCCGATGACGACCACTTCCACGGGTTCGCCAAGATCATCGACAACCCTAACATCGTGGGCTACACGTTCTACCACAATGGCATTGGCCGGTTCGCCAAGGCGGCGGGGTACAACACGCCTCTCGGGGAGGTCGTGGGCGAGCCGGGAAGCCGGGCCCTGAAGACGCTCTGCGGGTCCCTCGACGGCGCCGGCGGCCTATCCGAGCTGTGTGAGGCCGGCAAGCTGACACCGCAGTATGCAGCGTTAGTGCGGTCGCTGCAGAGCGCGACCGAGGCCGGTCGCTGCGGCGGCGTTTCCCGGCTCGGGCTCTCGCCGCAGGCCAAGCCGAAGTACCTCGAAGGGTACAGACCCACGGGCACTCAGCGCCTGGGGCTCCATGTCCTCGGCCCCGTCCTGTGCGGCAGTGGACGACTGCCCTGGTTCGACGACAGCCTGGGCGGCGGCAGCAAGACACGCAACGGCAACAGCATCATCTGCATGCTGGAGTACGGCAACGTACGTGTCCTGCTGGCAGGTGACACCAACGCCGCGTCGCAGGCCTATCTCCGCGAGGCTGCGGGCGCTGAGGCGTTCCGTGCTGACGTGCTCAAGTGCGGGCACCATGGCAGCGCGGACTTCGACCTGGCCTTCATCCAGGCTGTCAGGCCGGCGGTCAGCGTGATATCGTCGGGGGACAATGAGCAGTACTCACACCCGCGGGCGGACACGATCGGCGCGCTGGGGAAGTGCGGCTACGGCGATCGGCCGCTGGTGTTCTCCACCGAACTGGCCCGCTCGTACGGCCAGCTCGACGTAGCGGAGGCTACAACGGGGAGCCTGGACAAGCGCATTGAACGGTTGCGCGTCTACGGCATGATCCAACTGCGTACCGACGGGGAACGGGTCCTCATGGCCCAACGCATGGAGTCGCCGTCGCGCAGCGGCAACAGCCTCAAGCAGTGGGATGTCTACGAACTGAAGCGCGTGGGCGGCGGGCTGAAGATGGCGCCGTGACGCGGCTGTGAGAGCACACGACGGGGCGCGCCCAGAGCCACGAGCGGCCTGGGCGCGCTCCGCTCACCACATCGTGAAGCCGCCGTCCACCGGCAGGTTGATGCCGGTGACATAGCCGGCGGCATCGGAGGCCAGGAAGACCACCGCGCCCTTGAGGTCCGTGCCGTCCTGCCCCATGCGGCCCAGCGGTGTCTGCTTGCTGTAGCGACGGATGAACTCCTCCGGCTGGCCGCGCTCGAAGCCCCCCGGCGAGATGCTGTTGACCCGTACGCCGAACCGGCCGTTCTCGGCCGCCAGGTCGCGCGTGAAGCCCATGATCCCGCTCTTGGCGGCACTGTAGACGGTCATGTTCGGGACCATGTTGGGCGAGCCCTCATAGACCCAGCGGTCGCGGCCAACCATGCCGCTGATCGAGGCGATGGTGATGATCGAGCCGTGGCCCTGGGCCTTCATGATCTGCAGCGCCGCGCGGCAGCACAGGAACGTCCCGCGCAGGTTGACCTCCGTCACGTAGTCCCAGTCGGACGCGGCCATCGTGTCGGTGGAGGTGCCGCCGGTGAGCTTCGCGCCGCCGGCGTTGCACACCAGCACGTCGAGGCGCCCGTACTCGGCCATGACCGCCGCGAACGCCGCCGCCACCGCCTCCTCATCCACCACGTTGAGCCCCAGCGGCAGTACCCTCACGCCCAGGTACTCGCGTAGCTCGGCCGCCTTCGCTTCAGCCTTGGGCAGCTCGCGCGAGGTGATGACCAGATCGGCCCCGGCGTCGCCGAGGGCCTCGGCCATGTCGAGCCCCAGGTTCTGGGCGCCGCCGGTCACCATCGCGACCTTGCCGGACAGGTCGAAGAGGTCCTTGATGTGCGGTCCGCGTCGGGCCATGCCTCTGTCTCCCCTACTGTGGCAACTGGTAGTTCGGCGCTTCCTCGGTGATGTTGACATCGTGGGCGTGGCTTTCCTGCAGCCCGGCCGGGGTGATGCGGTAGAACTCGGCTTCGGACTGCAGATCAGCGATGGTGCGCACGCCGCAGTAGCCCATGCCCGCGCGCAGGCCACCGATGAGCTGGACCACAACCGCCGACAGCGGGCCCTTGTAGGGTACACGGCCCTCAATGCCCTGGGGCACCAGGTCGTCCTGGTCGCGCAGGCCATAGCGCTCGCCCGCGCCGGGGCGCGAGGCCATGGCGCCGAGGGAGCCCATGCCACGGTACTCCTTGTAGGTGCGGCCCCGGTACAGCACCGTACTACCCGGGCTTTCCTCGGTGCCGGCGAAGAGCGAGCCGACCATGACACAGTCGGCGCCGGCCGCGATGGCCTTCGTGACGTCGCCGGAGTACTTGATACCGCCGTCAGCGATGAGCGGGATGCCGGCGTCGCGGGTGGCCCTGAGGGCCTCGGAGATCGCCGTGATCTGCGGCACACCCGCACCGGCGACGACCCGGGTGGTACAGATGGAGCCGGGCCCCATGCCAACTTTGACGGCGTCGGCGCCGGCGGAGACGAGATCGCGGGCGCCCTCCTCGGTGGCCACATTCCCGCCGATGACGCCCAGCCCCGGGAAGCTCTCCTTGAGCATGGCGACAGTGTTCATGACATTGGCCGAATGGCCGTGGGCGCTATCCACCGTGACGACGTCCACGCCACGCTCCACGAGGGCGGCCACACGTTCCTTAGTGTCGGGCCCGACGCCCACCGCCGCCGCCGCCCGCAACCGCCCCAGGTCATCCTTGCAGGCGTGCGGGTACTTGGCGACCTTCTCGATGTCCTTGATGGTGATGAGGCCCAGGAGGTTGAACTCGCCATCCACTACCGGCAGCTTCTCGATGCGGTGCTGGTGCAGGATCGCCTTGGCCTCGTCCAGGCTGGTGCCCTCGCCAGTGGTAACCAGGTTGGCGCTGGTCATGGCCTGAGCGATGGGCTTGTCCATGTCGTCCTCGAAACGCAAGTCGCGGTTGGTGAGGATGCCTACGAGGCGCCGGCCCTCCGTGATCGGCAGGCCGGAGATGTGATACTGGTTCATGAGCGCGAGGGCCTCGCCGACCTTGTGGTCGGGCGTCAGTGTGACCGGGTCCACGATCATGCCGCTCTCCGAACGCTTGACCCGATCCACCTCGCGGGCTTGGGCCTCGATGCTCATGTTGCGATGGATGACGCCGAGGCCGCCTTCGCGGGCCAGGGCGATGGCCATGGCGGACTCGGTGACCATGTCCATGGCCGCCGACAGGATGGGGATGTTCAGGTGGATGTTGGGGGTCAGGCGCGCAGTGACATCCACCTCGGCGGGCAAGAAGTCGGCCCGCGCCGGGATCAGGATGACATCGTCGAAGGAGAGAGCGGTCTTCTCAAAGCGGTCGTCACAGCGACCTTCAGAGATGTCTGCCAACGTAATCACCTCAGTCCTCCGAGGACTCATCCGGAGGGGCGGTGGGACTGACGCACGCAGGGCCCTCGACCTCAGCGGCTACGACGTACAACCAGCAGCCGAAGCGGGCGGGAGGCCCTCGTCGAACGAGTCAGTGTTGGGATGGATGCCTCCATCCTCACCTACACCATGGCCGGCCGACCGCAGCGTCGGGTCTGTGACCGTCATGAACCACGTCCCGTATTCGGTGCCCTCGTCGCGGCAGTTGGCGAACTTCACCCACCCGCGCTGCGGCTGCGGCCGGTGGTCCCGGCAGCGCACCAGCACATTGGCGCGCTCGGTGCAGAAGTCGGCGATGTGAACCGGCAGCGTTCGGTCGCAGTCCACGCACTTCAGATAGCAGCAGTCGCACATCGTTGTCTTCCCGGATCACGGCTGTGCTCGCACTGGCGAAGCGGCGGGACTTGCCACGTGCCACTCACAACTCCCCGACTTCGACCTCCCCCACGATCTCCAGGCCCTGCCAGATCAGTTCGCTGTACGCGGCTGGGTTGTTCAGCCAGTCAAAGCGATCCGGGTCCTCGAGCGCGGACAGCACCAGGGGCTTCTCGCGCGTGAGGCCCAATTCGGGCACTTCGCGCACGACGGCCCGGCGCAGCGGAGGCAGCGGCTTGGTGTACCTTGGGTTCTTCACCCACCGGGGGGCGCCGTCGCCGTGCAGATAGTAGTATGCGAAGCCGACGGCCTCCTCGACCTTGCCGTACACCGACGAGAACCGGCTGGAGACCCAGTTGCTCATGACCATCGGCACCGTCAGCGTGTTGATTGTGACATGGCCGTAGTTCGGCGGCATGATCGCCTTGTCGCGGGGATTGGCTTCGAGGATGATGGCATCCTCGACCTCCACTTCGTTCGGCCCCAGGTTGATGTCATTGACCTTCTGCAGCACATACAGAGCCTGACCGTCAATGATCTCGTAGACTTCGGGCCACGCGACGTCGCTGCCCGGCAGCAGCGGGTGGTAGTGGCCCGAGGTCTTCATGAACTCCCGCCCGAAGCGATCGTGGCGGAAGATGCTGATGTCATAGCGCAGGTCGTGGCTGGTCTTCAGGTACGGCGCGTCTTTGAGGCCGGTGTCGCGCATCATCCAGTAGATGATCTCGGGCAACTGGCAGTCGCGGTCGAGCAGCACGAGCCGCATCTGGTCGGCCAGGCGCGTGCCATAGAGCGGATCGCGCGCTTCCTTGCCGAAGGCGAAGTGCATCGCGTCGGGGTCGAGAAGCAGGGGCAGTCCGGCGATATCGCTGAGGTCCTTCATCCGTTCCTCCACAGCCCAGTAGTGCCAAAACGAGCACTCACATGCGGCCGGGGGCCGGGGCGAGTACTCTTGACCTCAGTTTACTCCTTCTGGGGGAATGCTGCAAGACGAAAGGCCACGTCAGGGCGGGGTGTCGGCGGAGCCGACAGGGACCCCGCCCCCGCCTGTCCCTAGGGACCGTCGGGGGCCAGCAGCAACGCCGCCGCGCCGATGACGCCGGCGTCGTAGCCGAACTCGGCCTTGACGAGGGGCGTGGCGGCCGCGGCGGGCATGGCTGTGGCGGCGAAGGCCTCGCGGGCCGGGCCCAGGAAGATGTCTCCCAGGTCAGACACCCCGCCGCCGATGACGAAGATCCCCGGATCGAGCAGACTGGCCAGGTTCCCGGTGGAGACCCCGAGCCAGTGCCCCGCCTGCGCGACGACCTGGAGGGCCACCGGATCGCCCGCCAGCGCCCTCTCCCCCACTGCCCTGCCGGTCACATCACCCAGGCCCGCGGCGCGGCCTTCGCGGCCGATGGCGCCGCCGGAGCTGAGCGCCTCCAGGCAGCCGTGCTTGTCGCACGTGCATAGCGGCCCGCCCGGCACGACCACCGTGTGGCCGATCTCGCCGGCCGTGCTGTGGGCCCCATGGTGAATGCGCCCCCCGAGCAGCACCGCGCCGCCGATGCCGGTCCCGACGTTGACGTACACCACGCTACCGCAGCCGCGCGCCGCACCGAACACCGTCTCCCCCAGGCCCCCGCAGTTCGCGTCATTGTCCATGAGCGTCGGCAGGCCGAACTCCTGCGCAAAGCGATCTCCGAGCTTCAGCCCCGGCGCCCAGCCCTCGACGTGGTGCGAGCGAACGATGCTCTGGTCGGCGAAGTTGACCGGGCCGCCAAAGCCCAGGCCGATGCCGACGGGGGTCTCGACCGCGGCCAGGAGGCGCCGTGTCATCTCGATGAGCAGGTCCGCCGCCGCGATGCCGTCCACCGGGGTACGCTCGCGCACCAGTTCCAGCACCTCGCCCGTGTCGGACACGAGCCCGACTGACAGATTGGTGCCGCCAATGTCCACGCCGATGGCTGTACGCATGTGCAGGTCTCCCGACCGCGACGGCTTCAGGGCAAGGCGCCGGCCAGCAGGGCCAGCGTCCCCACCGCGTAGTAGGCATACTCGATGTCGGCCTGTGCATCCCCCGCGTGGGCGCCAAAGCCCCCCTGCGCCCGGGCGCAGGACTTCACGAACCGCGCCACGCTCGCCACGTCAATGCGGTCCAGGCCGTCGAGGAACACAAGGGTCATCAGGGCCGTGAAGGTGCAGAGCAGGTCGGCCGGAAGGCCCCCATGGGACGAGAAGCCACCCGAGACGTCCTGCCGTGTGGCGAGGTAGGCCCGCGCGCGGGTGGCCGCCTCTGCGGGCAGGGCGTTCTCCAGCAGCAGGACGCCCACAGCGGCGCTCGTGCTGTTGGTCTGGGAGGGGCCGCCCGCCTCCTGGGCAAAGCCCCCGTCGGGCTGCCGCAGGGCGAGGAGGGCGGCGGTCGCCCGTTCGGCGTCGGGCATCTGCTCTCCCAGCAGGTCCAGGCTCAGCGCAGCCAGGAAGGTCGCATACGCCGTGGGGCCGCTGCCATCCCGACGGCCGTAGGCCCCCGCGCAAGCCCTCCGACGGGCGATCTCCTCGCGGCAGGCCTCCTCGTCCACCGACAGGTCCAGGCCGTGCGCGGCGAGCAGGCGGCGACCATTGAGCAGAGAGAAGACATCCACCAACTCCCGCGGCGGCGCAACCCCCGACAGGAAGCCGGCGACGCGCGCCAGGGCGTCGGGCGGGGCGTCGAGGAGTGTCAGCAGACGCAACCCGAACTCGGTGTAGTACAGGTCCGACCCGCCACGCCGCCCGCCAAAGCCCCCGTCCGGCCGCTGAGAGGCGAGGGCGTACTGCAGCGCGGCATGGCGGAAGGCGGCGCTGAGCCCGCGCAGGCCCTCGGTCAGCATCTCGTCAACGAGGTCGAGGTAGTGCATGGTCCCAGGGAGGGCAGGATGATGGGCGCGTCAGCCTCGGTCGGGGAAGCGGCGGCGCAGGATCGTGCGGGCCAGGAAGCGCAGCAGTTGGGCCAGGGCGGTGTCGTCCAGCCCGTCCGCAGTCTCCAGGGCCTTGCCACGCAGGCGCTCGTAGAGCACTTCAGCCCGCTCGAAGGCCCCCAGTTCGCGGTATAGTTCGCGCACGCGGCTGATCGCGCCGTTGGCGTCGGTGGCGCACTGCGCGCGCAGGTCGGCCAGCGCGGCTGCCCCGCCGGCCTGCACGGCAAACGAGCGCAGGATCGTGGGCCGCCCGGCGGCGAAGTCCCGCCCGCACGACAGCTTGCCGCCGTTGCCCTCGTCCCAGTCTTCGAGGTCGTTCAGCACCTGGTAGCCTTCACCGATGTAGCGGGAGAACGTGGCCAGGGCGGCCTCCGAGGCCACCGGGCCGGCGGCGCGCAGGCCCGCGTACAGGGCCGCTTCAAAGGCGGGGGCGGTCTTGAGGCTGGCGATCTGCAGGGCGTGCAGGGGCTCCAGGTCGTCATGGGGGCGACTGTTCCAGAGCAGCTCAGCGCCCTGGCCGCAGCACAGCCGCAGGTGCGCTTCGGACATCCGCGCCAGGATGTCACTGACACAATCGCCGCCCAGCTCCCCCGCGCGCGCCGCGATCAGCCGGTAGCCGAGGCCCAGCAGGTAGTCGCCGACATTGATCGCCGCTTCCAGGCCGTACGTCTGGTGAATCGTCGGGCGCCCGTAGCGGTACTGGTCGGCATCCTCGATGTCGTCATGCACCAGCGAGGCCTTGTGCATCGCCTCGATGGCCACGGCCAGCGAGCGGACGGCAGGGGGCATCATGGCCGCTACGTCCGCACTGGGCAGCAGTGCCTCCGGACCGTGTTGGGCGATGCCATAGGCCGCGACGGTGATGAACGGGCGCAGGCGCTTGCCGCCCATCAGCAGCCATTCGCGCGCGATGGCATCGGTGGCCAGCAGCGGCTCGCGCGATCCCTCGGGCACCGGCGTCAGGCAGAAGCAGCCACTGAGCAGGCTCTCGATCTGGGTGTCGAAGATGTCGCGGGTGAAGCGCAGGAGCGGGAGGTAGGTGCGCTGGCCGCGGTAGGCTGCCGGCTGGACGCCGACGCTCTCCGACGTCTCCAGGCGCATCAGTGCGCGGATCAGGGTCAGCTCCGCCTCGGTGTTCACGCACCCATCGCGCAGCAGCGGCACGGCCTGGTGCGGGATGCCCACCTCGGTGATGCGCTCGAAGGACTTCTCCAGCGAATCCAGGCAGGCGACACCCAGGATGGCGTCGGCATATCCCTCGAGCACCTGCGAGACGACGGCGGTCGTGCCTTCGGCGATGATGACACCGTAGCCGAGAGCCTCGGCTTCGCGCTTGAGAGCGCCCAGATCGCAGTGCCCGCACTCCGCACAGTGCAGGCCGTCGGCGTCAATCTCCGCCCGGCACTCGCCGGCGGCGCTCAGGCACTTGGGCAGCAGCAGCAAGCGCCGCCGCAGCGGCACGGCCGCGTAGTCCGCTTCCCACAGGGCGTTGTCCACCGCCACCATCGCGAAGCCGAGCCACTCGCGCGGCAGGCCCTGCTCGCGCAGCAGTCGCTCGCCCAGTGCCTCAAGCTGCGCGCGGTCCGGGGGCGGAGCGGACGCAGGCAGGGCAGCCGCCAGGGCGGCCGCTGCCTCCCGGATGCGTAGCCGGGGGGCGGCGTCCTGCGGCACCTGCTTGATGTCCTCGACTCGTTCGGAGATGCTCATGGCGTCGGGTGACGGCGGGGTCCCCATCCGCCTCCGCGCTACGCGCTGCGGCGGACACCCCGCCCTGGCATCCATCTCGCTCTACTGCCCCAGGCAGAAGAGGCTCTTGAGTGTGCGAATGTAGACGCGACTGCCGGCAAAGACCGGGCAGCAGCGGAACGGTTCGAGCGTCAGGCGGCCCACTTCCTCATACTGTCGCCCTGGCTTGACCAGGACAGTGGTGCCCTTCTCGTTGCTGACATAGAGCAGATTGCCTGCCAACGTCACCGCGGGGTACATCGCCGGCGGCAACTGCAGCCTCTGCTCGTAGAGGACCTGGCCGTTCGTGGCGTCAATGGCGCTGAACACGCCGACCTGGGTCACGCAGTAGATGATGCCGTTGTCCAGCACACTGGCCGCGTAGTAGCGGTCCTTGTTGACCTGGGTCTCCCACAGCAACTGCGGCTCGAACGGCTCGGCGGTCGTCGCGGGCAACTTGAAGGCCTTGCCGCCGTTTTGGATGTAGTAGATGTTCCCCTCGGCCATGATAGGGTCGCCATACTCGAGCCGGCAGAGCTTCTTGGCCAGGACCTTACCGTCGCTGGCCTGGACGATGTCCCCGGCGGGGGTGGCGACGATGGCCGTGTCGCCGATGCGCCCGACCTGTGGGGTGCCCCAACTCTCCGGCAGCCGCACCTGCCACAGCGTCTGCCCCGTGGCCGGGTCGAGGGCCATGAGGTTCAGGATGTGGATGATGAGCTTGCCATCGGCGAGCACCGGAGAGGTGCTGTGGCCGTACTCGCTGGCAGAGTGCTCGACAAAGCGGCTCCAGACCTTGTTCCCTTCCAGATCATAGCACGAGACGACGCCATGGCCGAACAGCGCATAGACGTGCTGGCCGTCGGACACAGGCGTGGGCGTGGCATAGCCGTTGATCTGGTAGGTCCGGGGCAGCACGTAGGCGGGTTGTGAGGAGGCCTTGTGCTCTTCCTGCAGGCCCTTCAGCTTCTCCTTGGCGGCCTCAAGCTGGGCCTTCAGATCGGCGTCATCCGGCTTCTCCTTCAGGGCCCGGTCGGTCTTCCAGATGAGGCCCTGGGTCTGGGCAATCTCGCGCCGTAGCTCTGCGGTCCGCTTGTTGGCCTCGGCCATGGCCGCCGGGTCGGCGAAGTTCGGCAAGTCGCTGTAGCTGTTGGTCTTCTGCCACAGAACCTGCCCGGTGGTGACGTCCACGCAGAGGAGCGTGTCCGGCTCGGAGCAAACGAAGATGCGGTTGCCCACGATGACCGGCGTGGCGTTGCCCCACGAGGGCATGGGCGTCGTCCAGATGACGTTGCGGCTCACGGCCCAATCGGTCGGGGGTGTGGCGGAGGGATACCGGCCGGTGCCATCGGTGCGCCAGCCGACGCCGTCGGCATGGGCGAGACAGACAATCAGGCAGAGCGCGATACAGAGCAGCAGAAACCGAGACAGATGCATGCACGACCTCCACTCATGACAATGCCGTCACAGCCTTGCCCAGGGCTTCGACTGTCCAGGCGACGGGATACAGCTCTTCAGCATACCATAAACGGGCGAAGTAGAGTCCGATGGGAGTGGCGTCCGTCCAGTCGCCGCGCTCCACACGGGCAGCCAGATAAGCCGCGCCACGGCGAAGGGCCTCACGAGTCTCGTCGGGCCACCCGGCCAGCCCGGTGACTGCCAGGGCTGTCTCTTCCACGGTGGAAGACGCTCCGGCCGCGCCGCCCCATCCGCCGTCTTCGTTCTGCGCGGCCAGCAGGAACGCCCTCCCCCGCGCCGCCATGTCGCCGGCCGGGTCAAGCTGCGCCAGCGCCGCCAGCACGCGCGCCGTGCCCAGCACCGGATTCTGCTGGTCGGGCGTGGCCTGGTTGCCGAACCACAGCGGCACCCACGCGCCGTCCGGACGCTGGCGGGCGCGGAGGTAGGCGAGGCCGCGCGCGACGGCTTGCTGCGGGCTGGAAAGCCCGCGCTCCACGGCAAGCCGGCTGGAAGCCGGCGCTCCTACGGCCAGGGCCCGCAGCGCGTGCGCGGTCAGGTCGTCGCAGCTCTGATCGAAGGGCAACTGGCCCCAGCCACGACAGAACGTCGGCCAGCCGCCGTCGCTGTTCTGCAGGTCCAGCAGCCACTGCACGCCAGCGGCCCGGGAGGCTTCGTCCAGGTGGTCACCCAGCGCCAGCAGCGCGCCGGGGGTGTCGTCGCCATCGGGCACCGCGCCAGACAGGTGACTCCAGCCCCAGCCGCCGGGCGCGGTGTCGGTGAAGGGGTGACGTTGACGGTACTGACGCGCCGCGAGCCACTGCCGCGTCCGTTCCGCCTCCGGCGGCTCCACACCTGCCGCGGCCAGCGCCGTCAGTGACAGGCTCGTGACCCACACCGACAGGTTCGTGTCAATGGGCCAGCTGCCATCGGACCGGACCGACTGCCGCAGGAAGCGCAGGCCGGCCTGCACGACCAGGTCATCGCGCAGGCCCAGGGAGAGCAGGCCCATGCAGACGAAGGCCGTCAGCGGCGCCGCTTCCAGGAAGCCGCCCGACTGCGGCTGCAGCCCCACGAGCTTGCGCCACACCGTCGGTGTGACCAGGCGTCGCAGCCACGAGGCCGGTGTGCGCGGCGAGCGGTGGAACTCGATCGTCATGCCGACGGCGATGAGCGCCGGGAGGGCGTAGCTCACCACCTGCAGCCGCAGGGCGGGGTACCAGGCGCGCGGCAGCACGGCCAGTTGGTAGGGCAACGGCGGCACCTGCGCCCACTCCACCAGCCCGGCGAGCGCGCAGTTCATCAAGATCGGCACCGCGAAGGTGCGGTCGGCGCCGTAGGCCTGGCGGATGGCGACCACGCGGGAGGCGGCATCGGCGGCGCCATGGGCGGCCAGGTACTCCGTGGGGAAGACAGACGGGTCATCCGCCGCCGCCAGCCGCAGGGCCGAGGCAACGAGCAGCGTGGTCGCGAGACTGGTCGGGCTGTCGGGAGTGTCGCCCCAGCCGCCGTCCGCATTGCGGTGCGCGGCCAGCCAGGCCACGCCGCCGGCGATCAGTTCGCCGTCGGCGGGGTCATCGGCCAATGCCAGTGCCGACAGCGCGGTCGCCGTGCTCAGGGCCGAGGAGGAGAGATGGCCTTCCCAGAAGCCCTCGGCGTTGCGGCGGGCGAGCAGATGCTCGCACGCCGCGTCCAGCGCGGCCCGCACGCGTCCCAGGTTGGTGTCAGCAGTGTCCATGCTCGTAGTGTGAGGCCTGTAGTGTCAGGCCGGTGATCTCACGCCCGTAGTGCGGGCTTCCAGCCCGCCTCATGGAGCGCGGCTCTCCAGAGCCGCAGCCGTCCGGTAACGCCCCTGCGCGCGTGAGGACACGCGCGCCCACGCGGCAAGCCGTAGTGCGGGCTTCCAGCCCGCCCTCGGTCGGGTCGTCTGGCTCTGGGCGGGCTGGAAGCCCGCACTACACCCGCGAGGGCCGCCATCCCGCGCTCATGCCTCGCGCTGGCGCTTCCTGAGCAGATGTCGCCAAAGCAGCACATTGCCCTGCCCGAGGAGCTGGATCAGCACGCGGCGTCCCGGGCCTATGCCACCGGCACGCATGCTGTCCTCATAGACAACCGGCATCGAGCGGAAGTTGAACTCGTAGGCTTCGCGCATGACCTGCCATTGGAGCTTCGTCAGGCGTAGGCGGTTGTGCGCCGGGTCGTCGAGGGGCGCGTGGATGACCGGGAAGATCATCAGGCGGCGGCCCCGGAGAGTGCGAACCCAGTCCAGGGTCCGCTGGGTGTCCGCCTCGGTCTCGGCGGGGCTGCCCACGACGAGGCTGACCATCGGCACGAAGCCCCCTCGCATGAGGCGGTCGAGCTGCTCGCGGCAGAACTCGCCCCAGGTGTCGGGACTTGCCCCCTTCATCTTCGGCCGGCCGCCGAGGCGCACCAGCAACTCGCCCGAGGCCGTCTCGACCCCGAGGTTCAGCCAGGGGTAGCGCTGCGCGCCCGCGCCGAGGAGGTGATGCAACTCCTGCAGTTGGGCGTCGTCATACTGCGCCACGCTGGCGATGTTGGTGTGGTCGGCCTGCAGCAGGCGCACACCGGCCAGGGCCCGCAACTGCCGCAGCATCCCCAGCGCCGCCTCCGGGCGGCAGTTCACCCCCTCGGCGCCGTAGCGTAGCAGGTCCTCGCTGAGCAGCGACAGGTTGGGCTGGCCGGCGCGCAAGTTGGTCTCGGCATCGGCCAGGACCGTCGCCGCGGGCAAGTGCAGCATCGGCAGGCCGCCGAGGGTGCAGAAGTCGCACCCCAGGCCGCAGCCCCGGCTCAACTCGATGGCGCCCATGGTGCTCTCGCCCACAATGGGCGGGATGCGGTCAGCGGCGGGGCAGGCTGTTTGGGTGACGGGCGGAAGCTCGCCTCCGGCCAGTACCTGCCGGGCCAGCCCGGCAATGTCGTCCTCGGCGTAGCCCGTGACCACCTGCTCCAGACCCAGGGAACGCCGCAGGGCCTCATCCTGCGCCACCTGCCAGGCCCCCGGCCCACCCAGGGTGAGCCGGGCGGCGGGCGCGTGACCCGCCCTGACAGCATGGGCGGCGGCGAGGACTTCGTCGAAGAGTTGCTGCGGGTAGATCATCCCCCCGGCGACGCCGGCCATGGTGGAGCTGCTCATGCCGAAGCCAGCGGGCTCGCCGCTGGAGAGGCCAATGAAGCGCGTGTCCGGCCCGCACACGTCGGGTAGGTGCGCCTGATCGGCCAGCGCCACCTCATCGGGGGCGAAGCCGTCGCGCAGCAGGGCCGCCTGCAGACGCCGCAACCCCAGCGGAGCCACGGTGGCCTGGCCGTCCACATGCCTGACCGGCGACAGGAAGAGGCGGGAGACGATCGCGCGCGGGGCGGCGGTGGTCTGGCTGGCCACGAACATGCCGTCCAGCAGCAGCCGATGCCGGGACAGCAGCGTGCGGTCCGCGGTCAGCACCACCGGCGCGCCACCGGGCCTCACCGGGCGTCTCCGTCGGACAGGCTGTCCAGGCGGGCGATGAGGTCGTCAATCTCGGCGCTGACGGGCGACGCGGTCGCCAACTCGCGGCCGCACTCCGGGCAGGCGCCATCGACGGCCACGTGCGCCAGCTCCTCATCGGTCAGTTGCGAGCAGGTGGGGCACGGCCGCTCCGTGCGCTCGTAGTACAGGCGCCGACCGGCCGCCTCCAGGGACATCTCCGTCCCCGGCGCGCCGGCGATGGCCGGGTCGTCATAGAGGGGGAACATGATCGCGCCCTGGGGACAGATGCGCGAGCAGGCCGGGCAGCCGGGTTTGCAGTTGTCCGGCTCGCTGACGCGCACCTGCGTCTCGTCCTCACGCCCGTAGACGCCGAAGAGACAGAAGTCGTGACAATGGCCGCAGGTCTCGCAGCGGTCGTGGTCAATGACGGGATACCAGCGGGCTGCGACGGGCTCGGTCAGGCGTCGCACCTGACCGGGCTGGTGAGCCTGCGCCGGAGGGGGCTCGTATGCCTCGCTGGGGGTCTCCACCTCGCGCAGGTCCACCAGGCGCCATTCCGCGGCGTTCACCCCGTGCCGGGCCATGAGCCAGCGCAGCGGCCGGGGATGCTGCCAGGCCCACAGCGTCACCTGGGCCGGGAGACGGCCCAGCTCAGCCCACACCTCGCTGTCCTCGGGCAGGTGGTACAGGTCGGGCACGACCAGCACCTCGTGCCCATGCCGGGACGCGAGGGTCACGATCTCCTCGACGAGATCATGCTCGGGTGCGGCAGCGTCCAGCTTCTCGGCGACGACCACCGGCTCTCTCATCGCGCAGTCCTGTCGGCAATGTGGGGGCGTCTGGCCGTACACGGAACCGCCCCAATATATCTAATGTTATTACATACATCCTGTGGTTCCCACACCGGCCGCAAGGCGAGCTTGACAGCGCGGGCGGTGCGCAGCTAGTATTGACCGCGACCGCCGCTTACTCCTGTTTGTCCGCTTGCCGCCAGTCATAGGACGGGCTCTGAGTCCGCTTCATCCACCGCCACGAGGAGACCAGCATGGCCCATACGCCAGGACCCCCGACGGGCAACCAGCCGCGCCGCGATGACGTGCTTGTGGTGAAAGGGGTGGGAGAGAAGCGCACCCCGGGCCAGTGGGCCATCCTGATCGGCATTCCCGGTCTGCTCGTGGTCGTTGGTGTCGTCGTTGTGCTGGCGCTGACACACACCAGACCACAGGTCAATGTGCAGTCGCGGGCAACGCAGCAGACGCCCGGAGCGCCGCAAGCGGGTGCTCCGGCGGCCGGGCAATCCCAGACAGGGGCTCCGACAGCCACGTCGCCGGCCGGCACACCAGGCGCGACGACCGCGCCCGACACCGCCGGCACGACGCCGTCTCCCACGCCCACGACGTCCACGGGCGCGGCAGCGAACGTGTCCGGGTCGGCCATCTGGGAAGGCTTCCGCGGCCCCGGACGCATGAACATCAGCAATGAGGGTCTCGCGCGCAGCTTCCCGGCCTCCGGTCCCAGGCGGCTGTGGCAGCTACCGCTGGGTGAGGGCCATGCGGGGGCGGCAGTCTACAAGGGCCGCGTCTATGTCCTGGACTACAACGCTGGCTCACGTCGCGATGAGTTGAAGTGCCTGGACCTCAGCAGCGGCAAGCAGCTCTGGAGCCAGGGCTACAACGTGGACATCAAGAGCAACCACGGCATGTCGCGCACGGTCCCGGCGGTGGACGGCAACTACGTGGTCACGCTCGGGCCGATGGGACAGGTCATGTGCTGCGAGGCCAACAGCGGCAAGGTGCTGTGGAAGAAGGACCTGGTGGCTGAGTACGGCACGCGCATCCCGACCTGGTATGCGGGGCAGTGCCCGCTCATCGAGAACAACAACGCCATCATCGCCCCCGGCGGCAAGGCGCTCATGATTGCGCTGCATCTGCCCACGGGGAAGGTCACCTGGAGCACGCCGAACCCCAGGGGCTGGCAGATGACCCATAGCTCCATCATGCCGGTGCAGTTCGGCGGCAAGCGCATCTACGTGTACCCGGCCAGCGGGGGCGTGGTCGGAGTGAACGCCCGCAACGGGCAGTTGCTGTGGAGCACGCCCGAATGGACCGTGAACACCGCCAATGTGCCCGCCGCAGTGCCGCTGGGCAACGATGGCCGCATCTTCGTCTGCGGCGGCTACAACTCGGGCGCGGCGATTCTGCAGATGGGCTCGGGCGGCACGAGTGTCAGGATGGTCAAGCGCATCCGGCCCAACATCTTCCAGTCGCACCAGCAGACCCCGATCCTGTACCAGGGGCACCTGTACGGGGTGCGCATGCCCGGCGACCTGGTCTGCCTGGACCTGAACGGGAATGTGGTCTGGTCCAGCGGCAACACCGCCCGCTTCGGCATCGGACCCTATGTCATGGCCAATGGCGTGCTCTATGTCCTGGGCGACACCGGCGACCTGGCCATCGTCGAGGCCAACCCCTCCGGCTACAGGCAACTGGCCAAGGCGAAGGTGCTCACCGGCGCGGACGCCTGGGCGCCCATCGCCGTGGCCGACGGTAAGCTGATCTGCCGTGACAGCACGACCATGGTGTGCCTGGACATGCGACGGTAGCGGATGAACGAGCTGCCTGACGTCACAACACGCAAGCCCGGCCTGACGGTGCTGGCCATCGTGCTCATCGTGGCGGCGACCGCCGTGTTCGCGTGGCTGGCGTACCGGGGGGACCTGCTCCAGCGGCAGAACGCCGCGCGCGTGGCGCAACAGACGGAGGCGTCAAAAGCGCTTCAGCGGGCCAACCAGGCGCAGGCAGCGTGGCGGCAGACGGGCGCGGTCGCCACGGACTTGCAGCATCCTGTCGCCATCGCCCGTAACGCCAAGGTCCTGTACGTGGCTGGCGACCGCGTCGTCAAGGCGCTGTACCTGGGGCATGCGTGGGAGTTCAGCCTGAGCCTGCCCGGGGAGCCCACCGCCCTGGGCGCCGACGGCAAGCGCCTGGCAGTAGGCCTGCGGGACCGGGTGGCAGTCTACTCCGTCGAGGCCATCGCCGGGCGCCAGGGGCTGGTGCAACCGCAGGAGTTGCAGACCCCCGTTGTCCTGGGGGAGCGGGCCTATGTCACCGGACTGGCGTTCGTCGGGAATGAGATCTGGGTGGCTGACGCCGGCAACCGGCGGGTCCACCGCATGCGGAACGGCAGGCTGGTGGGCGACGTCGGGACGCCGGATCGGGTCTCGGGCTATCCCGGCCTGATCGTCCCCAGCCCGCACCTGGACTTGGCCCTGCTGCCCTCGGGAGACGTACTCGTGAACAACCCAGGCCGGCAGCGGGTCGAGATCTGGAATAGGGCG
Source organism: bacterium (assembly GCA_021372615.1). NCBI lineage: Bacteria > bacterium. The sequence continues at coordinate 84,601 of JAJFUB010000102.1, forward strand.
GGGCAACCGGTGCGTCTATTCGGGCAGGCGGCGATGTCGGACGAGGGCTTCGCAGGGTGCTGCAACCCTGTGGCAGTGGCTGCTCTGCCCGATGGTCGCATCGTCACGGCTGAGAAGGGGCTGGTGCGGGTCAAGGTCTATCAGGCCGACGGCACGTTCCAGAGCGTGGTCGCGACGCCGCCAGTGCTGGCACGCGGGGAGGACGGCCTGGATGTGGCGACGACAGCCGAGGGGCAGATACTGGTCCTCGACCCGCGCGCGAGGGCAATCCTGACCTTCGCCGAGAACACCGCCCCACAGGCACAAGGCAGTCACTGAGATGAACCACAAGACCGAGGACGGAGCAGACGCCGGGCGGCGGGCGTTCGTGCGGACGACAGTCCGCTGGACGGCTGCGCTGGCACTGGGCGGCGGGTTGGCGGCGCTGACACGCGGCTCGCGGCAGTGCGCGCAGCCCTGTGCCTCCTGTCCCGACTGGGCCGCCTGCCGCAAGTCAGAACGCGAGCCGCTGGCACAGGGGCCGGGAAAGTGACATGAGCAAGATCATCGTGCCATCGCAAGAGGGCGGGCTGCTCGGGCGGCGGGGCTTCCTGGGTCATTGCCTGCGGGGCCTGGGCGTTGTGGGCCTCAGTGGCTTGACCGGCTTGCTGGTGCGTGGGAGCGAGGCCGGAAGCACCGTGTGGCAGATTGATCCGGAGCGCTGCATCGGCTGCGGCAACTGCGCCAAGAACTGCGTGCTGAAGCCCTCGGCGGTCAAGTGCGTGCACGAGTACAAGATGTGCGGCTACTGCGAGTTGTGCTTCGGCTATCTGGCCGACGTGCGGCCCGGCGACACTCCCGGCGCCGGCAACGAGCGCTGCCCCACCGGGGCGATCTCGCGGAGCTTCGTCGAGCAGCCCTACTACCAGTACACGATTGATGAGCAGAAGTGCTACGGCTGTGGCCAGTGCGTCAAGGGCTGCAAGGCCTTCGGCAACAACTCGCTGATCCTGCAGGTGCGGCATGACCGCTGCGTGAACTGCAACGAGTGCGCCATCGCCCGCCAGTGTCCAGCGCAAGCGTTCGTGCGCGTGCCGGCCGGCCGCCCCTACCTGCTCCGGACCCAGAACGAGTAGCCATCAGCCGAGACGGCCATCTGTGACGTGATGAAGAACACGCTCCGCTCCACCCCCTCCGTCGGTGCCCATGGGGGCAGGTGTATCGCCTGCCCCTCTGCCGTGTCAGCGGCTGCCGTCTGTGCGCTGGTGGCGCTGGCGCTGCTGTGGGGCTCGGCCGCCTGCGGGGCCGAGAACTTCCCGCGCCCGGACTTCACCCGCGGCGAGACCTTCCCCGAGCAGATCAACCCCTTCCCCCGCGCGGCGTGGCTGACTTATGTGGACCTCGCCGCGCTGGTGGTGACGCTGGCGCTGGCGACGCTGTTCAGCCTCAAGCTGCGCTCGCGGGCCCACCTGTTCGCGCTGGCGCTCTTCGCGGTGGCCTACTTCGGGTTCTATCGCCACGGCTGTGTCTGCGCGATCGGCGCCATCCAGAACGTCGCCTACGCGCTGGGGGCCAACGGCTACAAGCTGCCGCTGGTGGTCGGTCTCTTCTTCGCCCTGCCCCTGTTGTTCGCGCTCTTCTTCGGGCGTACGTTCTGCGCTGGGGTGTGCCCGCTGGGGGCGCTGCAGGAGATCATCGTGCTGCGACCGGTCCGGGTGCCGGCCTGGCTGGACGCCATGCTGAGCCAGATTCCCTTCATCTTCGGGGGCGTAGCGGTTCTGTACGCCGCCGTGGGCAGCACCTTCTTGATCTGCCGCTATGATCCGTTCATCGAGTTTTTCCGTTTCGGTGGGACGCTGCCGCTGTTGCTGTTTGGCGCCGGGCTGCTGGTGCTGGGCATCTTCGTGGGGCGACCGTATTGCCGCTATGTTTGCCCGCTGTCGGCGCTGCTGCGGCTGGCGGCACCACTGGCGCAGTGGCGGCCGCGCATCACGACGGGCGAGTGCGTGAACTGCCACCTGTGCGCCCAGGCCTGCCCATATGGGGCCATCCGACCGCCCACGGCGCCCGAACGGGGCTTCAACCGCCGTGCCGGGCGCCGCTCGCTGGCCCTGCAGCTCCTGCTCCTGCCGTTGTTCATGGCGCTGGGCGGCGGGCTCCTGCGGCTGAGCAGCTTCTCGCTGGCGCAGCTTGACCCACGCGTGCGGCTGGCCGAGGAAGTCTGGATGCAGGAGCAGGGGATCATCCAGGAACCCACGGACGCGCTGGAGGCATTCGGGAATCTGGAGCAGCCGAATCTCGCGGCCTACCAACGTGGCGCCGCGGTCCAGAAGTGGTTTGACACGGGCTCGTGGTTCCTGGGCGGCTGGATCGGGCTGATCTTTGGGCTCAAGCTCGTGGGCATGTCCCTGCGGCGACGCCGGGAGACCTACTCGATCGATGTTGCGTCGTGTGTTCACTGCGGAAGGTGCTATAATGTGTGCCCTCTGACGCGCGAGGGCGCCGCAGGGGATGAGGGACCGGGGCCCGGCCCCCTGCCGCTAGGGTCTGGCGTCGGTTTCGACGGAGGATAACATGAGTCTCGACACACCGCCGGTGGTCGCCCGGCGTGACAATAGCGAACTGTATCGCCAGGTATGTCTGCTGGTGGCCGCGGTGGCCCTGGTGTTCTGCGTGGTCGTCCTCGGTCTGCTCATCAACAACACGATCCAGGCCCGGTGGTACGACCCCCTGACCTCCGCCCGGCTCATCGCCGTGAAGGCCGAACTCGCCAAAGATCCCTTCAACACCGAGTTGTCGGACCAGGTGACCGTGCTGGACCAGTACGTGCGTCAGCGCTACTTCACCGCTCGCTACCAGGCGGTCGTCGGCTTCTACGTGCTGCTCGGGGGCATCGCCGTGATGTTCGTGGCGCTGCATCTGGCCACCGTCCTGCGGCGCACGATCCCCTTCCCGCTGGGGCTCAAGCCGGCCGAGGCCTGGCTGCAGGCCGCGCTGAACCGCCGGGCTTTCATCATGTCGGGGATCGTGCTGGTGGCGGCGATGGTCATGCTGGCGGTGCTGTCGCGGCACGATGCGGTGGCGGCGTATGTGCAGACCGCCCAACAGGCAGGTCCGGCCGACGTCTTTGCCGAGACGCTACCCAACATGGAGCCGGGGCTCATGACCCCGACGACGACCCCGGACGTCATGACGCCGCCTGCGCCACCGAATCTGCCGTCGTTCACCCCGCCACCCTCGCCGTCCACAACGCCGTCGTACACGCCGCCCTCCACGCCCCCGAACATGGGGCCCGAAGCGCCGCCGCCACCGCCTGGGCCCAGCGACGGCATAGCCCCCCCGCGCCCGCCCGGGCACGGCGGCAAGAATGGCGCCGGCCCCAAGCCGGGCAAGACGCCCGAGGGTCAGGGCGGCATCAAGCCCCTGACCAGCGATGGCGCAGCCGCCACGGGCGGCCCCGCGGTGGCCGACCTGGCCAAGAGCTGGCATGTCTTCCGCGGCCCCTTCGCCGGCATTGCCGGCGAGGACAAGTACCCGACGACCTGGGACGGCATCTCCGGCAAGAATGTGCTGTGGAAGACGCCCATGCCGCTCAAGGCGCCCAACTCGCCCATCTACTGGGGCGGCAAGCTGTTCATGACCGGGGCGGATGTCGTCCGGCGCGATGTCTACTGCTTCAGCGCCGACACCGGCAAGATGCTGTGGAAGAAGCCCGTCGAGGTCAAGGGGGGCAAGAAGCCGGAGCCGCCGCAAGTCACGGACGAGACCGGCTATGCCGCGCCCACGATGACCACCGACGGCCAGCGCGTGTTCGCCATGTTCGCGAACGGGGACATTGCCGCGTTCGACTTCGATGGCAAGTCCCTGTGGATGCGGAACCTCGGCGTGCCACAGAACCCCTACGGCCACGCCTCGTCGCTGGCCCTGTACAAGAACCTCGTGCTCATCCAGTTCGACCAGGGCGGAGACGCCTCGGAGAAGCTGTCGAGCCTGATCGCCCTCAACGTCGAGACCGGCAAGACGATCTACCGCACGCCACGGCCCGTCCCCGCGTGCTGGAGCAGCCCGTTGGTCATCAACACCGGACTGCGAGACGAAGCCATCCTGTGTGGCAACCCCTACGTGATCGCCTACGATCCCGGCAGCGGCAAGGAGCTGTGGCGGGTGGAGTGCCTGATGGGGGATATCGCCCCCTCGCCGTGCTTCGCGGGCGGCCTGGTGATCGTCGGGCAGGAGGGCGCCGGGGTCGTCGCCATCCGCCCGCCGGGCTCGGACGGCGGCGAAGCCGAGGTGGCCTGGACGTCCAGCGACTGGGCCCCCGACACGGTCAGCCCCGTCAGCGACGGCAAGCTGGTCTGGATCGTCTCCAGTTCCGGGATGCTGGTCTGTCTGGACCTGAAGACCGGCGAGAAGCAGTACGAGCACGACCTGGGGATGCCCTGTGAGGCTTCGCCGGTCATCGTCGGCACCTCCCTGTATGTCACGGACACCGCCGGCGTCACGCACATCTGCGGCACCGGCCCGGCGTTCAAGAGCCTCGGGTCGGGCAAGCTGGGCGAGGGCGTGCGCGCGACCCCGGTGCTGCTGGAGGGGCGTGTATACCTGCGTGGGGACAAGAACCTGTTCGCGGTGGGCGCCAAGTAGCGCGAGCCTGCCTCAGTCCACCGCCACCGCCCCGAGAGGGACACCCGAATGTCTTCCCCGACCATCAATCTGCCGCCGATCCCGCTGGCCGGCGCCTACGACGTGATTGTGTGCGGGGCCGGACCCGCCGGCCTCGGCGCCGCTCTGGCGGCGGGACGCCGTGGCGCGCGCACGGTGCTGCTCGAGCGTATGGGCGCGGTCGGCGGACTGGCCGTGCACTCGCCGGTCAACACCTGGTGTGACACGCCGGGCGGGCGGCTGTTCGATGAACTGGAGGCGCGGCTGGCAGCGTTGGGCAAGGTGCGGCGAGCGTTCCACCCGGACCGCCACGTCTACCCGCGCGGTCGGGCCGTGCTGGAGCGCGAGGCGCTCAAGCTCGTCGCGATGGAGATGCTGCGCGAGGCCGGGGTGGAGGTGCGGCTGGGGACGGCCTTCGCCCAGGCCCTGACCGAGGGCGCGCAGGTGACCGGTGTCGTCGTCGCCGACAAGAACGGCCTGTCTGCGCTGTCAGCCCCCGTGGTGATTGACTGCACGGCAGATGCCGACGTGGCGGCCAGTGCCGGCGCCGAATGCCTCAAGGGCGACCCGGAAGATGGTCGCCTGATGCACGTCAACTTCATGTATGAGATCGTGGGGGCCGACCGGGAGGGGTACGCCGCGCGCCAGCCGGCCACCGACGACCTGCTGGCGATGATCGCCGCCGCCCACGGAAGCGGCGAGTTGGTCGCCCCGCCGGGCTGCTTCCGCCCGCGCGCCGCCACGTTCCCCTACCACCCGGACGAGGACTGCCTTGTGCTCGCCTCGTGGGAGATCGAGGGCGTGGACTGCTCGGACTGGGCGGCGGTGAACGCGCTGCTCGGCCAGTGCCAGGTCGCGGCGCTGCAGGTCGTGCGCTTCGCGCGCGCCCACCTGCCGGGCTATGACAGCTGCGCCGTCGGGCGGGTGTGGGATGTCCTGGGGACGCGCGAGTCGCGTCGTCTCGTCGGGCAAGCGACGCTGACGGGCGAGGATGTGCTGGCAGCCCGCAAGTTCCCTGACGGCATCGCGCAGGCGACGTTCTTCATAGACTTCCATGACTCGCCGCCCGGTCGGAGCATCCCCTACACGCACGACTTCCGGGTGAGCCATGCCCCGCCGTGCGGCGACTGGTACGAGATACCCTACGGCTGTCTGGTGCCCCGTCGTGTGACCGGCCTGCTGGTCGCCGGCCGGTGCATCTCGGCGGCCCGCGCAGGCCTGGCCTCGATGCGGGTCATGCCGTCGTGCATGTTCACCGGCGAAGCCGCCGGGACGGCGGCCGCCCTGGCGGTCCAGCGTGGCTGCCTGCCCCACCAACTCGACGGGCGGGAACTGAAGCCCCTGCTGATGACGCCCGACCAGCTCATGTAGCACCGGCCCGCCGACCGTTCCCGCCGGCGCCACACGTCGCGCCTGCCGCCTGCCAGGAAACCAAGCATGAGTTTGCCCATCCCCCATGCCGCCTGCGCCTGCTCCGACGCCCCTCCGGTGGACCTGACCGCCGTGGAGGACATCGTGGCACAGCATGGCACGCGCCCGGCGGCCGCCATTCCCATCCTCCAGGCGCTCCAGAAGCACTACAACTATCTCCCCGAGGCGGCCCTGCGGCGCGTGTGCGAACTGACCGAGATCACACCCGCCCAGCTCTTCGGCGTCGCCACTTTCTACCCGCGTTTCCGCCACCAGCCCGCCGGCAAGCACGTCATCAGCGTCTGCCACGGCACCGCCTGCCACGTCAAGGGCGCGCCGCTGGTGAGCGAGGCGCTCCAGCGCCTGCTGCAACTGGGCGAGGGCGCCGACACCAGCGCCGACGGCCTGTTCACGCTGCAGCGGGTGGATTGCCTCGGCTGCTGCACGCTCGCGCCCGTGGTGCAGATTGACGGCATCACCTATGGCCACCTGACGCCCGACGCGGTGGAGACGACGCTCCAGGACTTCCTGGAGATGCAGCGTCGCACGGCGGCGGGCGCGCGGGCCAGCCAGTTGCCGGTCCAGGATGTCCCGGCCCACGCGGAGATCCACATCGGCGCCGGGTCGTGCTGCCTGGCCGGGGGGAGCCTGCAGGTGCGGGAGGCGCTCGAGGAGGCGGTCCGCGACCTGGGGCTGCCCGTGCTCGTCAAGCCCGTGGGCTGTGTGGGGATGTGCCACCAGACGCCGCTGGTCGAGGTGCACGCGCCCGGACGGCCCTCGGCGATGTACGCCCGCGTGCAGCCCGAGGACGCGCCTGCCATCGTCCAGCGGCACTTCGCACCCCGGGGCGCCCTGCGGCGGGCCCGCAGTCTCGTCCAGCGCGGCCTGGACTTCATCCTCACCGACGAGGTCTGGGAGCCGGTGACGCGCTACTCGATCAACACGCGCGACGGCGCGGTGGGCGCCTTCCTCGGGGGGCAGCAGCACCTGGCGACGGAGCTATATGGCGCGCTCGACCCGCTGGACCTCGATGACTACCTGGCGCACGACGGCTTCGCTGCGGTGCGCCGCTGCCGCGTGGCTGAGGGCTCCACGGCGTGGGAGCGGTCACAGACCGCGACGTCGGGGTCGGTGACCCCTCCCACAGGCGATGCAGTGTCGGGGTCGGTGACCCCTCCCACAGCCGACACAGTGTCGGGGTCGGTGACCCCTCCCATGGCTGGCGCACGGGAGGAACTCAGCCCCGAGGACGTGATCGCCGAGATCGCAGCCGCCGGCCTGCGCGGGCGCGGTGGGGCGGGCTTCCGCACGGCGCGCAAGTGGCGCCTCGTGCGCGAGGCCGAGGCTACGCCCAAGTACGCTATCTGCAACGGCGACGAGGGCGATCCCGGCGCCTTCATGGATCGCATGCTGCTCGAGTCGTATCCCTACCGTGTCATCGAGGGCCTGGCCATCTCCGCCTATGCCGTGGGGGCGACCGAGGCGTTCTTCTACATCCGCCATGAGTACGGGCTGGCGTGGCAGCGCGTGGAAGAGGCCATCCGGCGCTGCCAGGTGCGGGGGCTGCTGGGCGACCTGAAGATCAGCATCATGCAGGGGGCGGGAGCCTTCGTGTGCGGCGAGGAGACAGGGCTGATCGCCTCGCTGGAGGGCCGGCGGGGCATGCCGCGCCATCGCCCACCCTTCCCGGCCGAGGAAGGCCTCTGGGGCCAGCCCACGCTCGTGAATAATGTCGAGACCCTGGCGCTCGTGCCGTGGATCATCCGCCACGGGGCCACGGCCTTCGCCGCCATGGGCACCGAGCACAGCAAGGGCACCAAGGTCTTCTCGCTCACCGGCAAGGTCCAGCGCGGCGGCCTGATCGAGGTGCCGATGGGCGCGACCATCCGGCAGATCATCGAGGAGATCGGGGGCGGTGTCGGCGAGGGACGGCGCTTCAAGGCCGTGCAGATTGGCGGGCCGTCGGGCGGCTGCATCCCGGCTGAGCTGGCCGACACGCCGGTGGACTACGAGAGCCTCGGCTCCGTGGGCGCCATCATGGGCTCGGGCGGCCTGGTCGCGCTCGACGACACCGACTGCATGGTGGATGTCGCGCGCTACTTCCTGGAGTTCACCCAGCGCGAGTCCTGTGGCAAGTGTACGTTCTGCCGCGTTGGGACGCGCCGGATGCTGGACATCATGGAGCGCATCTGCACGGGCGAGGGCAAGGCCGACGACCTGGCGCGCCTGGAGCACCTGGGGCACACCATCAAGCAGAGCGCGTTGTGCGGCCTCGGGCGGACCGCCCCCAACCCGGTACTGTCCACGTTGCGCTACTTCCGCGATGAGTACGAGGCCCATCTGCAGGGCCGCTGCCCGGCGGGCAAGTGCAAGGCGCTCATCCACTACCGCATCAAGGACGACTGCGTGGGCTGCACCAAGTGCGCCCAGGCCTGCCCCGGCGGGGCCATCGCCATCACGCCCTACGAAGTCCACGTGATTGACCAGGAGAAGTGCCTGCGCTGCGGCACGTGCCTGCAGGTCTGCCCGACCGGATCGGTGGTGGTCGAGTGACCATCCACCTGACCATTGACGGCAAGCCGGTGACGGCGCCGGCCGGGGCGAACATCGTCGCCGCGGCGCGGCTGGCGGGGCTGGAGATCCCGACTCTGTGCCACCGCGAGGGCTGCACCCCGGAGACCTCGTGCCTGGTCTGCGTGGCCCGCGTGGACGGCTCGCCCCGCCTCGTCCCGACCTGTGCCACAACCGTGGCTGAGGGCATGGTGGTCGAGAGCGAGACCGAGGAAGTCCGTGCGGCCCGGAAGATGGCGCTGGAGCTGCTCCTGGGCGACCATGCCGGCGATTGCATCGCCCCCTGCCGCATGGCGTGCCCGGCGGGAATGGACATCCCGGAGATGCTGCGGCTCATCCGCCTGGGTCGCATGGACGAGGCCGTCGCGGTCGTCAAGCGGCGCATCCCGTTCCCGGCCATCCTGGGGCGCATCTGCCCCGCCCCGTGCGAGGGGCCGTGCCGGCGCGGGGAACTCGACGAGCCCGTCTGCATCAGGGACCTCAAGCGCGCTGTCGGCGATCATGACCTGCAGAGCGCCGCGCCCTATGAGCCCCTCTTCCCCCCCGCTACCGGCCGTCGCGTCGCCATCGTCGGCGCGGGCCCGGCCGGGCTGTCCGCGGCCTACGAGCTGCGGCGCCTGGGCCATGCCGTCACTGTCCTGGACGACCATGACCAGCCCGGCGGCATGATGCGTTACGGTGTGTCGCCCGAGGAGCTGCCTGCGGACGTGCTCGACGGGGAGATCGCGCGCGTGCTCGCCGTCGGCATGGAGTGGCTGCCCGGCAGACGGCTGGGGCGTGACATGTCAATGTCGCAACTGCAGGCGGCGTTCGACGCGGTGCTGCTGGCTTGTGGCCCGCTGCCGCCAGAGGAGCTGGCGGCGCTGGGGCTGCAGACCGCCGGCAAGGGTGTCGCCGTGGATCACCAAACGCTCCAGACAGCCCTGCCCGGCGTCTTCGCGGCCGGGGGTGTGGTGACGCCGATGAAGCTGGCGGTCCGCGCCGTGGCTCAGGGCCATGCCGCGGCTCGTGCCATCGGCCTGTTCCTGCGCGGCGAGGCCCCCCGGGTCCCGGAGCGCCCGTTCACGACCCGCCCGGGCAAGCTGGCCGAGGACGAACTGCGGGCAGTGTCTGCAGAAGTGGCTGTTGTAGGAGCGGTCACCGACCGCGACCGGTCGCGGTCGGTGACCGCCCCTTCAGCAACCACTCCTACAAACG
>JAJFUB010000103.1 GCA_021372615.1 bacterium
ACACGACGCGACACCCACGGGCTGTTGTCTTGCCTCCACAGACCTCAGTCAGGCGTAGCGGCGCAGTTCACTGCGCCCGGAAACGATGCAGGGGCGCGGCAGACCGCGCCCCGGGCTGAGAAGCATGTATGGGCGCGATGAATCGCGCCGCTACGTGAGGCATGTGTGGGCGCGATGAATCTCGCCGCTACTCCTGGCCGACTTCCGGCTCGATGAGGCCGTAGTCGCCGCTCTTGCGCTTGTAGACGACCCCGACGCGGCGAGCCGTGTCATCGTAGAAGACGTAGAAGTCGTGGCCGACCAGCTCCATCTGCAGCACGGCTTCCTGGGGGGACATGGGCTTGAGTTCGTGGGCCTTGACGCGGACGATCTTGAACTCCTCGAGCCCCGCTTCCTCTTCATCCGCGGGCTCCGGCTCGGGCTCGGGCACCGCGCCCTGGCCGGGGGCCTCGCCCCGGCGGGGGCCCTGCTTGCGGCGGCGCACCAGCTTCTGCTTGTAGCGCACCAGTTGTCGCTCGAGCCGGTCGAGGGCCTCGTCGAAGGCTTCCAGTTGGTCGTTGTTGACGGTCTCGGCGCGCAGCACCAGACCGTCCACATCGCAGGTGATCTCCACGGTGTAGCGGCCGCGCACGACCTCCACGGTGACGCGCGTGTCACGTAGGCGACCGCTGAAGTGAGCCAGGCTCTCGAGCCGGGGCCGGGCATGGTCGGTGAAACGCGGCTCAAGCACATAGTCATTCAGCCCCTGAAAGTCAATCCTCATTCCTGTCGGTCTCCTCTAGAACAAAACTAGCCCCCTTCGTGCCTGCTTTGAGGAGGCAGAAGTGGGCCGCTGTTGGGCCATCACCAGTTGTCTCTACCAGGGCTCCTGGCTGGTGTCCGTCACCGGTCGTTGCCACGCATCGCCGCCCCCAAGCCTCGAGACATTCATCGCCTGCGGTCCACGCTCGCTCATGAAGATCTCGAACTCCACCTCTTCACCGTCGTCGAGTGTCTTGAACCCGCGTTGGCGAATGGACGAGTAGTGCACGAAGATGTCCTCTTCGCCCGGACACTGGATGAACCCGTAGCCCTTTTTCGGATCAAACCACTTGACCGTGCCGCGCATGTCACTCGCCTCCCGGCGCGCGGCAAAGATACGTGAAGCCTAAGGGAACTCTATTACAAACAGGTCGTCTTGTCAACCACGAGCGCGTGGCCCCGCGAGGGCTATAACACCCGTTCCGCCCCGACTGTTCCCCGGGCGCAGGAGTTGGGCCTGTCGGCGGGGAAACACGCTCCTGTTAGTCCTCAGACGGGGCCGGGGCGCCTCTGGTGCGCCCCGGCCCGACTCCTGCCGATCGAGGTGTGCTCCATGGCTCGGTACGTCCTGCTCGCCACTTGCCTGCTGCTCAGCAACCTGGCAACGGCCCAGAAGATCACGTCGTTTGAGACCGCGGCGGAGATGGCCGTCCTGCAGCCGGGGGGGCTACGGGCCGAGCAGTCCAAGGAGCACGCCACCGACGGCCAGTATAGCCTCCAGGTCACGGTCAAAGGCTCCACCACCGACACCTGGCCGGGCTTGACCTACCGGCCTGCCAACAAGGACCTCTCGCAAGCCGCCGTCCTGTCCTTCGATGTCTTCAACCCGCAGGACTTCCCGATCGCCCTCAGCCTCCGCCTCGACGACGAGGCCGGTAAGAGCGAGTTCACCGGGGCCAGCCTGAAGCCCGGGGCGAACCAGATCGAGATATGGCTGAGCGCCTCGCGCTTCAACCTGGACATGAAGCGCATGGCGAAGATCTACCCCTACTTCCGCATGCCACGGCGCGACTTCGTCGTCTACTTCGACAACTTCCGCCTGGAGGCCCTGAGCGCCCTGTTCAAGGCGATGGTGTTTGAGGAGACGAACCCCGAGCCCGCCACCACCGACGAGGACCGGGCGCGCGGCTACGTCGTCTTCGCGCGGCCCTGGCTGAGCACCGTCTTCCCCACCAGCCGCCCCTTGCCCCAGGAGTTGTCGCCCTCCCTGGCCGTGTTCGGCTGTCCCGGCCAGACCGTGCCGGTCACGTTCTGTGTGCGTGCCCTGAAGGACCTGGGGCAGACGGCCGTGGCGCCCGCCGCGCTGGCCGCCGGCAGCAAGCAGTTGCCGGCTGAGGCCCTGCGCATCTACCCGGTCAGCTCGCGCGATAAGCGCCTCGTCTACGCCTCCGACTACTACATCAAGGACATGCCGACCGTCCTGGAGCGGCGCGAGTATGTGAACGTGCCTGCGAACCGGACGCAGCTCTTCTGGGTGAATGTCGCCATTCCGGCCAACCAGGCCCCGGGGCTGTACCGCGGGCAGCTGACGGTGAAGCCGACGCAGGGCCAGGCCGTCGCCGTGCCGCTGCAGGTGCGCGTCCTGCCCTACCGGCTGGCTGAGCCCAAGCACATGTTCTTTGGCGAGTACTATCTGAAGCCCAAGTTCGTCAAGACGCCGCAGGAGGAGCTGGCCGCGGTCGAGCGCGAGCTGACCGACCAGCGCGAGCACGGCATGACCTCCCTGGGGTTGTGCTATGGCCCGGAGGGCGATGAGTTCGCCGTGGAGGGCACGAACGTCGCCCTGAAGCTCAAGCCCGACGGCCTGTACACCAAGACGATGGAGACCTACAAGGCCCTCGGCTTCCCCATGCCCATCATCCAGCTCAACGACACCGCGCAGACGGCCGCCGGGAAGTACCCCTTCGGGACGCCCGAGTACATCGCCACCTACAAGAGCTTCTGGATCGCCATGGCGAAGCTGCACAAGGAGCGGGGCTGGCCGGAAGTCATCGTGCAGCCGGTGGATGAGCCCGGCTGGCAGGGGCCGGACGAGCGGGCGCGCAACGTGTCCTGCCTCAAGTGGCTCAAGGAGATCCCCGGCCAGCGCACCGAAGAGGACGGCCCGGTGGACGCCTACTTCATCTCCGAGGCCGGCCCGTACTCCGATGTCTGGAACGGCAACGGGACGGTGCCGACGCCGGAGGCGATGAAGAAGGCCCAGGCCGCAGGGAAGATCATCACGTCCTACAACAATGATGTCGAGTCCTACCGGCCGGAGATGGGCCGGTACTGCAACGGCTTCTACCAGCTCCGCGCCGGCGCCCGGGGCACGTTCAACTGGGCCTATGTCTCCTTCGCCGGCAACCCGTATGACGACCAGGACGCCAAGACGGGAAGCTGGATGCACGTCTACCCGCCGCTGCCCGAGCTGGGTGAGGTGGGCGGGCCGTCCACCGGCTGGGAGGGCGCCCGCGCCGGAGTGGATGACTTCAAGTACGCCCATACGCTGCAGCGGGCCATCGGCCGGGCCGAGGGTTCCCGCTCGGTGGCCGCTCGCCGGGCCGCGCAGGCCGGCAAGGCGGCGCTGAACGCGGTCCTCGCCGGTCTGCAGTACGAGCCCCAGACCCGCGGCACCGCGCGCTTCGCCCAGGAGCTGCCCGGCCCGAATGGGACCAAGATCCTGCACGGCAACCTGAAGCTGCCCAATGGCTGGGACCTGGAGATGTATGACAAGGCGCGCTGGCAGCTTGCGGCCGCGACCATGGACATCATGGCGGCGCTGGGGGAGATCCCTGCCGCCAGCCGCGCGACCGGGGCGTCCGCGTCTGCGGGCGTGGCGACGCGCCCGCCCACGCGGGGGTTCCTGGACACCCCCACCTGGAGCCGGCCGCCCCAGGAACGCGCCGGCAGCCGCCTGAGCGCCCAGAAGCAGGTCGCCATCCCGGTGGTGAGCACCCCGCCCACGTGCGACGGCGACCTGTCTGACGCCGTGTGGCAGAAGGCGGCGAAGCTGGAGCCCTTCGTCCGCATGGAGGGCAACGACGCTCCCAGCCAGCAGACCACCGTGCGCCTGTGCGCCGACAGCGCCAACCTGTACCTGAGCGCCGACCTGGCCGAGGAGAACATCGCCAACATCACCGCCCGGGTGGGCAACGACGGCGGACAGGTGTGGGCTGACGACTGCCTGGAGCTGTTCGTAGACCCCACCTTCGGCCGCCAGGAGTTCGTCCAGATCGTCATCAACTCGCTCGGCAAGGTGTACCTGAACAACCCGCGCGACAAGGCCTGGAAGCCGGCACTGCAGCGCGGGGCGAGGGTGGACAAGGAGAAGCGGCGCTGGACGGTGGAGCTGGGCGTCCCGCTGGGGTCGCTGGGGCTGACGGGCAGCGTCTTTGGCCTCAACGTCTGCCGCGAGCGCCGGCCGCTGGAGAGCCTGGAGCTGTCGTGCTGGTCGCCCACCGGCCAGGGCTTTGCGCATCCCGATCGCTTCGGCGTCGCCACCATCGGCGGCAGCACGCTCGTGGACTTCAAGATCGGTCGCGGCGTGTTGGGCGTGAATGAGCTGGCCGCCACGGTGCGCAACGAGGACACCGCTCCGCACAACTTCGTGGTGATCGTGGACTGGAAGCAGGGCAAGAAGGTGGCGCTGTACCGGCAGAAGGGCCCGCTGGCGCTGGCGCCGGGCAAGCAGGAGACGGTGGTGCTCCCCTACGAAGTCACCAGCGACCACGATCCGGTCGCGTTGCGTCTGACGGTCAAGGACGCCGACACAGGGCGCACGTACGCCGAGCGCGCCCTGGAGCAGAAGGTCCTGCCGGCCCTGGCGATGACACTGCGGCCCAACCTGTACTACCTGAGCGACGACATCGGCTTCCTGCACGCCGAGATCAACCTGGACGAGGCCCTCGCGGACAAGGCGACGCTGACGGTGGCGCTGTTCCGGGCCGGCGGCACGACACCAATGCGCAGCCAGGCCCTGCCACTGAACAACGAGCGGCTCGATGTCGGGGTGAACCTGGCGGGGCTGCCGGCAGGGGCGTACCGCCTCGAGACGATCCTCAAGAGCGGCAGCGCGCGTCTGGCCACGGCCAAGACCACGGTCACGAAGGTGCCGGGGCCGTTCTGAGGGTGAGCAACTGGACGCGGTGAACGGCGTCCTCACCCCTACCCCTCTCCCTCGCGCTCGGTGAGGCTGAGCGCTCCGGAGAGGGGCTGTCGGATGACGCTCCGTGGCTGCGAAGCCACCATGCGGTCGCATGAGGCCCCCCTCCCCGGAGCCCGCGGCCGTATCGCGGACGAGGCTTCAGACTGCGCAGCAGTCTGCGGGGTGAGGACGCCGTCTGCCATTGGAGGCGCACATGATCCGCTTCTATGACGACCAGGACATCCTGCGCCGACAGAACCTCGCACTGGCGCCCGCGCCCGTGGAGAAGCTGGGCGAGGTGGACTTCCCGCAGGGCCCCGAGACGCATCGCCGCTCGACGTTCTGCGGCGCGCTCGTTCCGTGGCAGAGCGGGTGGCGGCTGTACTACTCCGACCTGGGCGCCCTCCCGGAGCGCGAGTACCGCCTCGGTCTGGCCGAGAGCAGTGACGGCTGGCACTGGGAGCGCGTGGCCCTCGGCGGGGATGGCTTCATCCATCCCGCCGGGCTGCCGGTCGAGGAGAAGATGGTCCAGCCGCAGGTGGTGATCCTGCCTGATGGCCGCGTGCGCCTGTACTGCTGGTGGCACGGCCACTACAAGGGCCGCGCCCGCTATGTCGCCTGCGACAGCGACAACGGCGTAGACTTCACTATCGTCAACCTGGACGACCCCTGCCTCTTCCACCCCTCGGACTTCAATGTGGGGCAGTCGGGCTTTGCCGCTGGGCTGACCGCGCCCGTGCCGCGCGAGGACTTTGAGGCCGAGCGGACCGTGCCCTTCCTGGAGGCCAAGCGCCGCCGGAGCAACGACGCAACCTTCGTGTACTACAACGAGCGCCTGCGCCTGTTCGAGATGTACTCGGTGTGGCTGGTGCCCAATGACGCCCAGTCCGGTCACTACGTGCCCCATGACAACGCCCCGCAGATCCGCCGCGTGATGCACCGGCGCACGAGCGAGAACGGCCTGCTGTGGAGCGACCCGGAACTCATCAACATCCCCGACGAACTGGACACGCCGCACCTGCAGTTCTACCACCTGGCTGTGCACGAGGTGGACGAGTGGCGGCTGGGGATGCTGGGCCACTACCGCTGCTGGGAACAGACCATGGATGTGGAGCTATGCTTCAGCCGCGACGGTCGGCACTGGCAGCGCCCGCTACGAGGGGGCTTCATTCCGCGCGGGAGCATCGAGGCAGTAGACTACTACTCCATCTACCCCACCAACCGGCTGCTGCCGTATGGCGACGATTGGCTGATGATCTACGACGGCGGGAACTGGAAGCACAACCAGCAATTGCCCGACGGGATCACGCAGATGCGCCACGGCATCATGGCCGCACGGCTGCCCAAACGCCGGCTGGCCGGGCTGAAGACCACCGAGCGGGCCGTGGGCGCGCTGGAGATCAAGTGCCTTCCCGGCGTGGCGGCCCTCGCCGTGGACGCCGACATTCGGGGCGAACTGCGCGCCGAGCTGCGCGATACGTTCGGGCGCGCGCTGGAGGGGTATAATCTGCATGAGTCGCTCCCGATGACCGGCGACAGCACGGCCCACGTGCTGCGCTGGGGCGACGGCCGCACGACCGAGCCATACCGGTATGACGCCGTGATCGTGCGGCTGGAGGTGCGCGACGGGACCATCTATGGGGTAGATGTCTGATCGAGACATCGCCCTCGCTTGACGGGCCATTCCGGTCAATGCTATGCTCGATTCGCGGGCTCCCCAGCCCGTGACGGAGGTAGGAGCCGCTGTGACGCGCTTTGCTGCGCCCCTGTCCGAACGGCAGACGCAGATCCTGCTGGCCATCGTGCGCGAGCATGTGCAGACCCGCGAGCCGGTGGGCTCGCAGGTCGTGCGCGAGACCTATGGCGTGCAGGCCAGCACGGCCACCATTCGCAACGAGATGGTGGAGTTGGAGCACGCCGGTTATCTGTACCAGCCGCACACCTCCGCCGGGCGTGTGCCGTGCGACAGCGCCTACCGCGTCTATGTGAACTACCTGACGACCTCGGAAGCGCCGGAGCCCCAGACGGCAGGCTGGATCGAGGGCGAGTACCGCCGGCTGGGCCGCGAGCCGCACGAGCTGCTCCGGCAGACCTCGCGGCTGCTGGCGCGCCTGACCTCCCATCCCGCCGTCGCGACCTTGCCTCCGGTCGAGGAACCGACCCTCCAGCGCATCGGCCTGCAGCCGGTGAGTGCCACCAATGTGCTGCTAACCTACGCGACCTCGGACGGCCAGGAGCGCCATCACCTGCTGGGCACCGGCGAGCCGGTGACGGCGGCGCAACTCACGGCGCTGTCGGAGGCGTTGGACCGGGTGCTGACCGGGCGGCGGGTGAGCCTGCTGAGCCAGTTGAGCCTGCAGGCCCTGCGGCCGTATCTGAAGGACCAGGTGGTGCCCGAGAGCCTGCTGACGGCCATCGCCCAGGCGGCGGCCACCGATGACTCGACCGAGGTCTACGTCGAGGGGACCAGCTACATCCTGGACGAGCCGGAGTTCGGGGAGCGCGAACGCCTGCGGGCGTTCATGCGCACCCTCGACGAGCACTCGTCGCTGCGCCGCGTGCTGCAGGCGGCGGTGGACAGCCCCTCGATGACCGTCACCATCGGCCGTGAGCACCAGGTGGAGGCCATGGCGGAGTGCAGCCTCGTGGCCAGCCCGTACCCGTACGGGCGGGCGCACGGGGTCGTCGGCATTTTCGGCCCGACGCGGATGGACTACCGCCGGGCCATGGGCGCCGTGGCCTTCGTCGCGCGGAAGCTGTCGGAAGCCCTGTCGCAGTTGGGGAGATAGGAGGATCAAAATGGCCGCGGTAGACAAGCGCATCGAGCGAGCTGCCCAGATACTCCGGCTCCTCCCAGCGAGGAACCGGAAGACAGCGCTTGATTTCATCGAGTTCCTAGCACAGGAGAATGACCTGGATCTGCTGCTCGATGTGGCAGACATCGAGGACGACCTGGCGCTGGTGAAGCGCGTCGAGGCCGGTGACTTCTCTGGTACTGTGACGCTCGAAGAGGCTCGCCGGCGACTTGAGGCCCGTCATGTACAGGGTTAGTATCAGTGACCGGGCCATGGCGGAGTTGGCGGAGTTCCCCGAAGGGGTAGCGCGTCGTCTGCTTGATGCCATTGGACGCCTGGCAGACTGGCCCAACCACGGCCGCGATGTACGTAAGCTCTCTGGCCCCCTCGAGGGCCTCTGGCGCCTGCGCGTCGGGAACTACCGTGCACTCTTCTCCGTGAACACGAAGCAGAAGCTCATCACTGTGACGCGCACCGGATCGCGCCAGACCATCTACTGACCGGCTTACACTGGTACCTCGCAGCGTTCAGGTAAGGATCCCCCATGACCCCCTCAGACGGTGAACAGGCGCGTCGGAACGCCTCGGCCGAGCGCGAGGAGCGCCTCTCGGCGCTGCAGAGCAACGCCGCGGCCATCGCGGCCGTGGCGGCGGCGGTGGAGGGCACCCTCGGGCCCCGCGGGCTGGACTCCATGCTCGTGGGGCGTGGCGGCGAGGTGACCATCACCAACGACGGCTCCACCATCCTGCAGGAGATCGAGGTCAACCATCCGGCTGCCCGGCTGCTCATTGCCACCGCGCGGGCGCAGGACGAGCAGGTCGGCGACGGCACCACCACCGCGACGATCCTGGCGGCGGCGCTGGTGGCCGAGGGCGTCAAGCAGGTGCAACGCGGTGTGCCGGTCACGCGCGTCATCGAGGGGCTGCGCCTGGGCCTTGCGGCGGCGCTGCAGGCCCTGCGCGAGGCGGCGCGACCTGTGACGCTGGATGATCCGCTGCTGCGGCAGGCGGCGCTGGTGGCAGGGCGGGGGCAGGCTGACCTGGCCGACCTGGTGCTGCAAGCTGCCCGGCGTCTCCCGGCGGATAAGCTCCTGCACGACCCGGCGTTCCGCCTGGGCGGGCGCTTGACGGCCATCGAGGGGGCCGACAATGAGGTGCTCGACGGCCTGCTGATCGAGAAGCAGCGCCTGAGCAAGCAGATGCCGCTGGAGGTCGCACCGGCGCGTCTGTTGTTACTAGATGATGCGCTGGAACCTGAGGAGATCGAGCCGGAGGCACTGGCCACCGAGGCCGGCTTCCAGCGCTATCTGGACCTGCAGCGTGACTTTCTCGACCAACTGGGCAAGCTGGCCGAACTGCAGGTCAATTGCGTGATGACCCAGCGGGGCATCGCCGAGGCGGCTGAGGAGGCGCTGGGCGAGCAGGGCGTGCTGGCGGTGCGACGGCTGACGCGGCGCGACATGGCCGAGATCGCCCGACACACCGGCGCGCGGCCGCTGAAGCGTTCGGCGCTGCGGCGGCCTGTCGCGGAACTGGCTCCCTGTCTCGGCCGTGCCGAGCGCGTGGCCGAGGACGAACGGCACGGGCATATCCGCATCACGGGCGGCAGCGGCGAGGGCACGGCGACGATCATCGTCAGCGCGGCAACGGCGGAGGTGCGCCAGGAGCGGCTACGGATCGCCGAGGATGCCGCGGCGGCGGTGCAGGCGGCGCTACAGGGCGGGTTGCTGCCCGGCGGCGGCGCCGCGGAGATCGCCGCCCTTCCGGCAGTGCTGGCAGCCCGCAAGGGCGCGGCGGGCATGGCGGCCTATGGGCTGGACTGTGTCAGTGAGGCGCTGAAGCGGCCTCTGGCGCAGATCGTGGCCAACGCCGGCTACAACCCGCTGGAGAAGGTCGAAGAGGTGGTGGCTCGGGCGCAGCCTGGAGCGGCCATCGGCGTAGACTGCGATACCGGCGAGACGGCGGACATGCTGGCCCTGGGCGTGGTGGATGCCGCGCCGGTGAAGCTCTATGCCCTGCAGGCCGCCGGGGAGATCGCAACGGCCGTGCTGCGGATCGCCACGGTCATCAGGAGACGAGACGAGCGGCCCGACGAGGCCGCGAACGGTGAACGGTGAGCGGGGCCATCCGCCCGCTCGCGCTGTGGAGGAGAAGACTGGATGTTCGACAAGAACGACAAACAACAGGGGAAGCGCATCCCCATCACCGACGATGAGCCGCAGGGCGACGTCGCGACCCCGCCTGACGACAGCGCCGAAGAGGCCGGCGACGCCAGCCGGTCCGACGACCTGCTGGCGGCGCTCGAGGCCGAACTGGCGGAGGTCCGCGAGGCCCATCTGCGCGCTGTGGCGGACCTGCAGAACTTCCGCCGTCGGTCCGCGGAGGAGCGCGCGCAGCAGTTGCAGTACGCCAACGAGCAGTTGATCCTGGAGTTGCTGCCCGTGCTGGACAACTTCGAGCGTGCCACCGGCTGCACCGTCGAGGGTGACGCAGCGGAGAACCTGCTGCGCGGCGTCTGCATGGTGCAACAGCAGTTCATCGCCGCCCTGGGCCACTTTGGCGTGGCCCGCATGACGACCACGGGGCAGGCCTTCGATCCGGCACTGCACGACGCGGTCGAGCGCGTGGAGACCGACGAGGTGGGGGAAGGGACGATCGTGGGCGAGGCGCTGCCGGGCTACACTCTCAGCGGCCGGGTCATCCGCCCGGCCAAGGTGCGCGTGGCGGTGGCGCCACACTAGGTGGGGACAGGGAGCGGGCAATGGGCGAACTGCATGAGGGAGACAAGGCACCGGCGTTCGAGCTGCCGGCCAGCACGGGCGGGACGATCGCGCTGGCGGATTTCCTGGGTCGCCAGCACCTGGTGCTCTATTTCTACCCCAAGGACATGACGCCGGGCTGCACCCAGGAAGCCTGCAGCTTCCGTGACCTGCACGAGGAGTTCAACGAAGCCGGAGCGGCGATCCTGGGTGTCAGTGTGGACAGCCTGGACTCACACGCCAAGTTCGTCGCCAAGCACGAACTGAGCTTCCCGCTGCTCTCGGATGCCGGCGCGCTGGTGGCGCAAGCCTACGGGGTGTGGAAAGAGAAGAACATGTACGGCAAGAGGAAGATGGGCGTGGAGCGCAGCACGTTCGTCATTGACCGGAGCGGCCTCATCCGCCGCGTCTGGCGCAAGGTGAAGGTTAACGAGCACGCCGACGAGGTGCTGGAGTTCGTGCGGCAGCTGGCGTAGGCTGCGGTGTGCCCCGGGCGCCCTTCGCTGCTAGTGGCGGGGGGCGCCTTTGCGTTGGCGGACGATCAGGATCGCGACCAGGAGCAAGCCGAAGATCACGACATCCAGGTCCTTGACCACCGGGTAGCGCCCGCCCACCGCCACCAGCACCTGCGTGATCACCGTCAGCACGGCCGTGCCGATGATGGGGCCCAGGAGCGTGCCGGCCCCGCCGACGATCACCATCACCACCAGCTCGATGGAAAACGCGAAGCTGAACGGCTCGGGGTTCACGAACTTGACGTAGTGGGCGTAGAGGCTGCCGGCCACCGACGCGCACACGGCGCTGAAGACGAAGACCATCACCTTGGCCCGGCCGGTGTCAATGGCACAACTGCCGGCGGCGATCTCGCTGTAGTGAATGGCCCGCAGGCAGCGCCCCAGCCGCGAGCGGAGCAGGTTGCTCGCCAGCAGCACCTGCAGACACAGCACCGGCCAGACGAGCAGGTACATGCGCAGGTCGTCCCTGATCGCCAGCGGGCCGAGGCGCAGGTCCGGGATGCCTGGCAACCCGGACGGGCCACCCGTGAACTCCCCCCCCTCGTTGAAGAGGATCCTCACGATGATCCCCAGCCCCAACGTGGCCATCGCCAGGTAGTTGCCGTGCAGCTTCAGCGTCGGCTGGCCGATCAGGTAGGCTGCCAGGCCGGTGATGACGGCCGCCCCGGCGAGGGCCAGCCACGGGTCCCAGTGATAGTGCAGCGTCAGGATGGCCGAACCGTATGCCCCCAGGCCGTAGAAGGCGGCCTGCCCCAGCGATACTTGCCCCGCGTACCCCAGCAGCAGTCCCAGGCCCAGGGCCACCATGGCATGGAGGGCGACGAAGACGCCGATGCTCATGTAGTAGGGGCTGCGCGTCAGCGGCGGCACTGCGAGGAGGATCAGGCCGAGGACCGGGAGCAACCAGTTGTGGCGCAGGAGGCGGTTCATGGCGTGTGGGTGTGGCGGACGGCGTCGGCTTGTGGCGGGGCTGGTGTGGCGTCCAGGAGAGGTCGCCCCGTCCCCGCCGCGCGCGGGCGAGGCCGCCCGCGCTACTGGCAGATGAAACGCTAGCTCACGGTGGGGTCAGCCCCCTGCGGGACCTGCGGTCCCTCTGGGGACAGACCCCTCCTGGGGACAGACCCCTCCTGGGGACAGACCCATCCTGGGGACAGACCCATCCTGGGGACAGACCCATCCTGGGGACAGACCCATCCTGGGGACAGGCCCATCCTGGGGACAGGCCCATCCCGTGGGCAGAGCCCTAGAGTCCCTCCGTTCTCTTCTTGCCCAGCAAGCCCTCCGGCTTCAGGAACAGCATCAGCACCAGCACCACGAAGGCGAAGGCGTCCTGGAAGCCGGCGGCGCCCTCAGGCGCCAGACCGGTGCCCAGGTTCTCGAGCAGACCCACCACGAGGCCGCCGAACACGGCCCCGGTCCCGTTGCCCAGCCCGCCGATGATCGCCGCGGCGAAGCCCTTGAGGCCCAGCACGGTTCCGGTGTCATAGGCGGCGAAGGTGATGGGGGAGATGACGGCTCCGGCCAGGGCCGACACGCCGGCGCTGAGGGCGAACGAGAGCTGCACCATGCGCTCGACGCTGATGCCCGACAGGCGGGCCGCCTCGGAGTTGATGGCGCACGCCTGCATGGCCTTGCCGATGGCAGTGCGGTCGAAGAACAACCGCACCCCCACGAGCACCAGCACGGCCAGGCCGACGACCCACAGGTACTGCGACTGGATGGCGGCGCCGCCGACGAACAGCGACTTTTCCCCCGAGAAGGCGGGCACCGGGAAGGCGTCGGGGCCCCAGATGAGCCGTGCGGCCCCGCGGATGATGACCGAGACGCCGACAGTGACGATGACCAGGGCGACGACCGGCGCGTGGCGCAGGGGCCGGATCGCCAGGCGCTCCATCAGCAGGCCCAGGAGGGCCACCGCCACGACCGCGAGCACCAGCGCGACGGCCAGGGGCAGGTGCAGCACGCTCAGCAGCGTGTAGAACAGCAGCGCGCCGAGGACGACGAACTCGCCCTGCGCGAAGTTGATGACACCGGTGGCGTTGTAGATGATCGTGAAGGCCAGGCCCACGAGCGCATACACGCAGCCTACGGTCAGACCTGTCAGGATGTACTGCAGCAACTCCGCAGACATGTCGGCTCCGTGGCAACACGAGGCCGGGGCGCCGAACGAGTTGTGGGAGGGCTCGGTCGAGCCCTCCCACAGGACTGGTCGGCAGCCCCGCCGTCTAGATCATGCGGGCCGGCGGCAGGGCCAGCCACGGTGCTACTTGACGAGGGTCCACTTGCCGCCCTGGATGGTGACCAGGGCGAAGGCATCCTTGGTCAGGCCATTGTGGTCGGTGGCCGACAGGTTGAACGTACCGCCGATGCCGGCGTGGTTGCTGATCTTCTCCAGGCCGTTGCGGATACTCACCCGGTCGGTGGCACCGGCCCTGATGGCCGCCAGGACCATCTGCAGCGCATCAAAGGCGTGGCCGCCAAAGGTGTTGGCAGGCTTGCCGGTGGCGGTCTGGAAGTCGGCGGCGTACTTGGTCAGGACTGCCTTCTGCGGGTTGCCGTCGGGCAGTTCGCCGGCCACGGTGAGGTAGCCGGCCGGGAAGATGACGCCCTCGGCCGCCGCGCCCGCCAGCTCGATGAACTTCATGTTGGCGATGCCGTGGCTCATGAAGAGCTTGGACTTCAGGCCGAGGCTGGCCGCGTTCTTGGCGACGACCGCCGGACCGGGATTGGTGCCCCAGCAGACGATGCCGTCGGGGTTCTTGGCCTTGATCTTGGTGAGCTGGGCCACCATCGACGTGTCCTTGCTCGCGAACTTCTCCTCATCCACGATCTGGACGCCGGCCTTGGGGAGCTGGGCTTTGAGCTGCTCCGCCCCGCTCTGGCCGAACTTGTTGCTGTCGCAGATGATACCGACCGTCTTGATCTGCTGGGCCTTCAGGTGGTCGACCAGGCGCTCCACAGCCAGAGCATCGGTCTGGGCGCTGGAGAAGACCCACTTGCGTTCGGCGATGGGGCTGGTGATCTTGGCAGAGGCGGCGCAGGAGAAGAGAGGGACGCCGGCGTCGGTGCAGGGCTTGATGATGGCCATGCTCGGACCGCTCAGGGTCGGGCCCACAATGGCCAGGACCTTGTCCTGCTCAATGAGTTTCTTGGCGGCGAGGACGGCCTTGGACTCCTCACTGCCGTCGTCCTCGATGACGAGCTTGAGGGGGCGGCCATTGACGCCGCCAGTGCCGTTGATCTGCGTGGCGATCATCTCGACGGTGGCCTTCTCCGGCTCACCCAGCGGCGCTCCGGCCTGACCGGTGACCGAGAAGATGCAGCCGATGACGAGGGGCTCGCCCGCCGCCGGCCCCGGCCCGGGCGGGGCCCCGGCACCGGTGGTCGGCATGGGGGGCGCAGTAGGAGGCTGCTGGGGCTTGGGGCACCCCGTCAGCAGCAAGGCGAAGACGCACAGCACGACAAGGACGAGAGCAGGCACGGACAGGCGCATCGAACAACCCTCCTTAGGTGAGGATCGAATTCGGGCGCTCTGTCTCCACAGAGTGACGAGACCCGGCACGCAGGCCTCGTGCCCGCCGCCGCGACCCACTGGCCGCGACCGCACTATTGGACCAGACCACACGTCCTCTTCCCCCACGCGTGCAGGATAACCTTCAAACCTCCGATAGCGCAAGCGGATTTCGTGGCTGCGTCCTGTTCCGGACCCCCGGCAGGTGAGCCATACGGCACGGCCATGGCCCCAGCAGACGCCCTGAAACACAAAACCATATTACGCATTCTGCCTCGTCCACGTCCCGCTCCGGCCAGCCCGCGACGCGGCTGGCGGTCGGCGTGTGTGGGCCCGAGCAGGGCCACCCGCCGACCTGAGCACATCCTGAGCAAAAGGAGGATTAGCGGGCGTCCACAGCGGGTAGAGAGGAGGTGATAGTGATTGACCGGAAAGTGCAGTCTGGCTATAATTCTCAGTGTTGACAGAGTCAGTGATGGCTGCAGTATGGGGGGCCGGTGCACCTGAGAAAGGAGGCGATACGCACGTCGGAACCGAGGGCCAATTCTACCCCGGGAGCCACGGTGTGAGCGCAGGCGGCGAGGCGGCGACCGGAATGGCCCCTCGGCGGTTCAGGAGTGGTTGTGAACGTCCCCGCAGTACCGACGCGGAGGTGATGCGTATGGCTGCAGGCAACCTCGCCAGCACATATGTCCTACATCGCATGGCAGACGAGGAGGTTGTCGCACAAGCCAAGAAAGGCTCCCTGTGGGCCACTGAGCACCTTCTGCGGAAGTACCGGCATCTGGTCGAGGGGAAGGCGAAGTCCTATTTCCTTCTGGGCGCGGACCATGAGGACGTGGTCCAGGAGGGGATGATCGGCCTGTTCAAGGCCATCCGTGACTTCTCCGGCGAGAACCTCGCGGCGTTCCGCTCCTTCGCCGAACTCTGTGTCACCCGCCAGATCATCACGGCGGTCAAGACGGCAACTCGTCACAAGCACTCATTGCTCAATGCGTATGTCTCAGTCGAGCTGCCGTGCACAGAGCAGGACGATGAGCCCCCGCTGCGGGAGTTGCTCGTCGAAGAGCACCCCAGTGACCCACAGGAGTTGTTCCTGTGCCGGGAGTTCCGCACCGAAGTTGACGGGCATATCCGTCAGGTGCTCTCACCGCTGGAGGCGGAGGCCCTCCGCCGCTACATCGAGGGCCGCTCGTATCACGACATCGCGCGCGAGCTGCGTTGCGGCATCAAGCAGGTAGACAACGCCCTGCAGCGCGCCAAGAAGAAGCTGGGACGCAGTCTGGCCGCCTCGCGCAACTAAGCCTCGAGGCGCCGGATAGCGCCGCCAGGACACCGGGGGCCGACGTAGCTCAGTTGGTAGAGCAAGGCACTTGTAATGCCTAGGTCGTCCGTTCGAATCGGATCGTCGGCTCCAGTACATAGCCGGTTAGAGGAAATGGTGTTGCCAGCGCAGAGTCGGCCTTGACGTACGGCCGACTCTGCTTTATTATAATAGTCCCCTCGGGTCCTGCGTGACCCGAGGTCTGGCTTACCGTGGTGGGATACCCGAGTGGCCAAAGGGAACAGACTGTAAATCTGTCGGCGAATGCCTTCCGTGGTTCGAATCCACGTCCCACCACCACCAACCAGCCCACGTAGCTCAGTCGGCAGAGCGTGTCCTTGGTAAGGACAAGGTCACCGGTTCGACCCCGGTCGTGGGCTCCATCGAAAACGGCAGGCCGGTGGGAGGAAGCTCCCAGCGGCCTAGCGACCTGTCTACGTTCGGGAGCAACCCGGGAGGACTGCCATGGGCAAGGAGAAGTTTGTCCGCGACAAGCCGCACGTGAATGTGGGGACGATCGGTCATGTGGACCACGGGAAGACGACGCTGACGTCGGCGATCACCAAGTGCCTGGCGGTGACGACGAACACGAAGGCGCTGGACT
>JAJFUB010000104.1 GCA_021372615.1 bacterium
GTACGAAGGCCTGCACTTCGTCGTGGGCGAATAGCTTCATGACCGAGGCTCCTGAGCAGATAGGGTGATCTGGACAATCTCCTATTCGCGCTCAAGCCTCGGTTCCTTTCTTTCCGGCAAGACTAAGTGGGTAAGAGCCAGCCCCGCCGGCCAGCAGACGACCGCGCGCGTGTGCTACGACGACCGCTTCCTGTACGTGGCCTTCGAGTGCAAGGAGAGCGAGCCGCAGACGATCGTCAATCTCGTGGCTGACAATGGCGGGGAAGTGTGGCGGGATGACTCGGTGGAGGTCTTCGCCGACCCGGGCCTCAAGCGCCGCAATGTGCTGCACTGGATCGCCAATAGCGCCGGGAAGCAGACCCCGGCGCAGGGGTGGGAGGTCGCTACGCAACGCACCGCAACCGGCTGGACCGCCGAGATGGCGCTGCCGCTCTCTGGGTTACTCGCCCAGCCCGGCGACATGTGGGGGCTGAACCTGTGCCGCACCCGCCCGTCGCGGCCGCAGCAGGAGCCGGAGTTCAGTTGCTGGGCCAACCTCACCGGTGGCTTCGCGCAGGCCGACAAGTTCGGGGTGCTGATCTTCGGCGAGCAGAAGCGATAGAGTCAAGCAGGGCAGGCGAGGCCGCCTGCCCTGCTCCCCTAGCTATCGTGAATGGCATCAGGTCCGCGAGCCCGTATCAGCGGCTGCAGGCCTCCGCACCCATGACTTGCAGCGGGACCTCGACGATGGTCGGCTGGCCGGAGGCGAAGCCCTCTTCGACGGCAGCCGTGATCTGCTCGGGGGTCTCTACGCGCACCCCGCGCCCGCCGAGGCCCTCGACCGCCCGGACCCAGTCCAGCTTGCCCAGCCGGCTGGCCGCGCACGGACGCCCCGCCGCCTCCTGACCGCACACGACGATCCCCCACGCCTCGTCATTCGCCAGCACTGTCACGAACGGCAGGCCGTGCCGCACGGCCGACTGGAACTCCGGCAGGCAGAAGCCCAGCGAGCCGTCGCCGGTGATCAGCAGCACGCGGCGGTCCGGCCACGCCAGCTTCGCCGCCATCGCCCCCGGCACGCCCATGCCGATCACGCCGCTGGCGCCGCAGGTCAGCAGGCGCTCGGGGTAGCGGTTGGGCAGCAGGATCTTGTGTGCCCACTGGCCGATGTTCCCGCCATCCAGGACGAGTGCGGTGCTGTCGGTGAAGCAGGGACGCAGGGCCTGCGCCAGGTCCCAGCCAGTCATGACGCCCGGCGCGGTCGCGGGGCG
This sequence comes from bacterium, assembly GCA_021372615.1. Lineage (NCBI taxonomy): Bacteria > bacterium. The sequence continues at coordinate 1,251 of JAJFUB010000104.1, forward strand.
CTGCTCCCACCGGGCGTAGAAGTCGCCCGCGACTTGCTGCGCCTCGGCCAGCCAGGCCTCGTGCCCCCCGCCGGTGTACGCGGCGGCAAGCTGCGCCAAGACCGTGGCCGGATCGCCCAGGAGGGCGGCGTCGGGCTCGATGGCCTGGTGAAGCTGCCCGGGATCTACGTCCACGCGCACGACCTTCAGGTCGGCACACAGCGGGGGCCGGTCCAGATAGCGGGTGCGGTAGTCCACGGCTGCCCCGGCGATGAGCATCAGGTCGGCCCGCGGCTGCAAGTCCGGCTCGCCACTGGCCCCGCCGATGACACCCATGAACAGATCGGAGGGCTCGTTGATGACGCCGCGATCCCAGATCGGCGTGACGATGGGCGCGCCCACGCGCCGGGCAAAGGCCTCCAGCGCCGCGCCGCCGTCGGCGTAGAATACGCCGCTGCCGGCAACGATCAGGGGCTTCTCAGCTTGGGCGACCAGCGCGGCCGCCTCGGCGACTGCCGCGTCGGCCGCCGCGGCCTGGTTGCAGGCCACGCCCCGCGCCCCGAGGGCCGGTCCGGCCAGGGACGGGGTGAACTCCCCCTCCAGGGCGTCGCGCGGGATGGTCAGGTGCACCGGGCCGGGGCGGCCCGAGGTCGCGGCCGCGATAGCCTCGTGCAGCGCCTGCGGAACGCGCTGCGGGTCCGTGACCAGCTCGGTGTACTTGCACAGCGAGGCGCATAGCGCGATGTGGTCGCAGTCCTGGAAGGTGCCGCGCCGCATGTGCGAGGACGAGCTGTGGCCGGTGATGAGCAGGAAAGGCGCGCCGTCGAACCACGCGTTCATCAGCCCCGCCATAGCGTTGATGTGGGCGATGGCGCTGGACACCACGCACACGCCGATCTTGCGGGTGAGCTTGCCGTAGGCCTCGGCCAGGTAGCTGCCTGCCTGCTCGTTGCGCACATCCACCATGCGCAGGCCGGCCTCGTGGGCGGCAGTGATGATGGCCTCGGTGCCATTGCCGCACAGGAGGGAGATGAACTCCACCCCACGCTCCTGCAGGCCTTTGATCAGTGCGTCTGCTCCATTCATGTCTTGCTCCCTTGAGTCTAGCGAACGACTTCCACCTTCACCGTGTGCTTCACCGGCTCGACGGCCGCGGATGAGGCGGCGGCCAACTCCTGGTCGCGCGCGATGGCCTTGGCGGCGATGCGGTCCAGGGCCGGGCCCTCCTCGGGCGCCAGGTCACGGTAGGCGGGCATCATGTGCAGAATCGTCTTGGTCAGTGGCGTCTCGAAGTTCTGCTGCGCGCGGATGGCCTGCTCGGCCTTCTGGAAGGGCTGACAGAAGGGGTTATCGAGGAAGTCGGCAGCCAGGTTGATGCCCCGGGCCAGGTCAGCCCCGGTGAACTCCTTGCTGGCTTCACCCCAGGTTACCTTGTAGCGCGCGGCGGCGTCCGCGCCCTTCACCACGAGCATCAGGCGGTTCAGGTCCTGGTTGAAGGGGAGGAACTCGATGATGCCCTTCGTGGCGCCCGGACTGGTCGGGTCCCCGAAGAAGCAGAACGGGTAGCGGGTGCTCTCCATCTCCACCGCGCCGCCGGCACACGAGAGCACCTTGTGCCCCTCGGTCGCCTCCGCCTTGTTGCCGGCAAGGTCCAGCGTAATGGTGCCGATGTCGCCCGTGCAGCCCAGGGCCTTGAGGAAGGCGTAGGCCATGACAAGCTGACCATTGGCCGACGGGTGGACGCCATCGGGCCCCGCCACGTGATAGGCCGGGCCATACTTGGCCTTCGCCCTGGCCATGACATCCATCATCGGCCCATGCACATCGGCGAAGACGACGTTCTCCTCGGTAGCGACTTCGCGGCCGAGGTCGCCCAGCTTGCCCAGCGTCACGTTGTACACTTCCGCCGCCTGGCCGCCGCCGCGGAAGGTGCTGCTGTCCACGCAGCCGGGCGAGCCGATCACGATCAGCCGCACCCCGGCCTTGCGCAGACCGGCCACGATGTTCTTGTGCGTGTCGCGGTACAGCTTCCCGCGGTTCGGATCAAAGGGGCCATAGCCACCGTCGTTCATGCCGTAGCAGGTGGTCACAACGGTCGGCTTGAGGGCCAGCACGTCACGCTCCATGCGCGGCAGGAAGCCGTGGGCCACTTCGCCGCCCCAGCCGGCCTGCATCACGCGCATCTTGGCGGCGGGCTGGCACATCAGCATGTAGTCCTCGATGAACACCGAGTACTGCTTCTGCTCGGTGATGGAGTCCCCGCACACGGCCACGAAGTCGTTGGCCTGCAGCGACGCCACGGGGGCGTTCTGGGCCAGGGCACAACCGGCGGCGAGGAGCAGCACGGCCACGGCGACGGCAGAGCGAAGCGAGAGTCTCATGGTGGTCCTCCAGGTTCTGACGCTATCATCGTCTCTGAGCGAGGCCATCGCTGGCCAGACTGTAGGGCGGGGGCTTGTACCCCGCCCCGACTACCGATACCCGAACGGCCGGCGGGGTACAAGCCCCCTGAGACCGCGAGCGGTCTCTACGCTCTAAAACGGCCCTACGTCGACAGCCGCTCCTGCAGCGCGGCCAGCAGCCCGTCGGGCGGGTCGCAGGGCAAGTCTATGGGGCGCGACTGCAGCGCGCTCATGTAGATCCCCAGGATGACGTTGAACTGGTCCAGCGAGCGCTCCAGGCGGGTCGGGTGGGGCGAGGCGTCGTCCAGCAGCCAGTCGAACACGGCCTCGGTCAGCCGCCCCTGTGCCAGGTCGTCCTCGGTGCCGTAGTCATGCGTGCCACTCTCGTAGCCGCCTGCCACGGTGCGCCGCTCCCAGCTACCCATGGTCCAGTGCACGAAGCCCTCGTCGCCGTAGAGGGCGATGCGCTTGTGGGCGTAGGGCACTTCCAGCCGGTCCGTCGCGTACGGGGCGGCCGTGCCGCACACGAGCATTCCGTGCGAGCCGTTGGCGAAGTTCAGCGAGGCGGTGCACATGCCGGGGGAGGGCTGCCGCGACTCGATGGGGCCGGCGTCGGCCACCTGCCCGAACACGCGCGTGAACGGGTCGAAGCCGTTGTAGCTGTGGGCCAGCTCGAGCACGTGGACGCCCTGGTCCAGCGGCGTCGAGCGCGCGCTGGCATCCACGAACCGCACCTTCCCGATGCGCCCCTCGGACACGTCGCGCTTCAGCTCCAGGTTGCGGGCATGGAAGTGCAACTGCGTGTTCACGCAGAAGCGTGTCTGCGAGGTCACGCTCAGCTCCCGCAGCTTGCGGTAGTCTTCGCCTTGCAGCGCGATGGGCTTCTCGACGATGGCGGCGGGCACGTTGTGCGCGGCGGCCAGCGTCATCAGCTCCACCCGCAGCGAGGGGAGGGTCACGATGTGCAGCACGTCCGGCTGCACGGTGTCGAGCATCTCGTGGACATCGGCATAGCGGTCGCTGATGCCGAACTCGTCGCCGAAGTCATTGCGGCGCTTTTCGTCCAGGTCGCACACGGCCACCATCTGGCCGCGCGTGACGGTCGCATAGCCCCGTGCATGGCCTCGCGCGCGGGGTCCACAGCCCAGAAAGGCACACTTGAACATGACAGACTCCCTCTCGTGCTGGATGCGATGAAACGGCTCCTCACCCCTACCCCTCTCCCTCGCCCGCCTTCGCCCTGCGGGCTACGGCGGGCTCCGGAGAGGGGCCGTCGGATGACGCTCTGTGCCTGCGGAGCCACAGCCTGATCTCACAGGACTCCCCTCTCCGGAGCGCAGCGGAGCGGAGCGAGGGAGAGGGGCAGGGGGTGAGGACGCCGTTCTACCTACTGCACCATTCCCCGGTACGGCGCCGCCATCTCGAACGTCCCCTGCCATGCGGGCGTCGGCAAGTCCAGCGCCCAGTGCACGGCGTTGACACACACGCGCTGCAGCTGCTCCACCGCGAAGTCCTCCGGGTGCCCCAGCGTGGTGAAGAAGGCGCGGCCCCCGTACTTGTTCTGCCAGGCCCACGCCACGGGGTTGTCGGGCGCCGGGATGCGGGGCGCCAGGGCGTGGCCCATCAGAAGCTGCGTGGCATCGCTCGGCGGCCACTTGGGCAGCACGTGGTAGAGCCACGAGCGGACGTGGAAAGTCCCGGACACACCCGTGAGGATCGGGTGGCTCGCCGCCTCGGGGACCACCGTGACATCGGTTGTGGACTGGTGCCCGTAGTGGGTGTGGCCGTCCACGCCCCAGCCCGGCGGGGCCCCGAAGGTGTCGCCCGCCCAACTGTTCCAGCGCTCCTGCGGATCGCCCTCGGGATAGCGGAAGCCGTGCGAGGTGGTGCGGAAGCCCATGACGGGCTTACCGGCCTGCAGATACGCCTCGATGTGGGCGATCTGCTCGGGAGGCAGCCGCCGCCAGCGCAGGTAGAAGACGGCCAGGTCGGCGCTGTCCAGCGCTTCGAGGCCGGGGATGTCCTCCTCGGCGTTCTGGTCGGGGAAGGACTTCAGCATGGTGGTGGCGAGGCCGTAGTGGCGCTCCAGTTCGGCGGCCAACTTCGGCAGCGTCATCTCGCCCCCATACTCATGGTCGCCGGCGACAAACACGACATGCGGTGTAGACATGCTCGGGGTCTCCACATTGGTTGACGGTCGGTTGGGCCTGTCTCAGTTCGCCCCGGCGGAGGCAACTCCTTTGTCCGCAGGGGCGGGGAGCGGGAACATCGGGGGCCGTGCCAGGCCTTCATCTCCCCGAGGCACGCTGCCGCCTACAGGGAGAGTGCGCCGTGAAGAAGGCCAACCTCGTCCTGCGGTGTCTCGACGCCGCAGTGCTGCTGGTGCTCATCTGGCTGCTGTTGTGGGGGAAGCTGTTCCCGTTCTCGCCGGTGCTTCCGGGCTTCATCCGGCATGAGCTGGCGCACACCGTGGTCTACGTGCAGAGGGGCGCGGACTTCCGCGAGTATGAGACCGTGGACGCCTGCGTGCCGCCGGTGGAGGCCTTCCACGAGCTACGGTTCGTGCGCAAGCCCCGGCTCTTCGTGTTCCGCGACCGCCAGAGCTACCTGCAGCGGTCGCCCTCGCGCGCCCGGTTCTGTGCCTTCCCGGGCGGCAGTCTCGTCATCTCCCCCTGGGCGCTGGAGGAGGCCCGACAGGGGCAGATCTCGCTGGACATCTACCTGCGCCATGAGCTGTCCCACACGCTGGTCTTCCAGCACGCCGGCCTGCTCCGGGCCATCCGGTACCCGCGGTGGCTGCTGGAGGGTCTCGCCACCTACAGCGCCCACCAGATGGGCACGTCCTTCTACCCGAGCCAGGCGGAGACATACGCAGCGATTCGGCAGGGCAACTTCGTGCCCCCGGAGGACTTCGCGACGCGTCGCGAGGACCGCATCCCGCTCCAGGTGCAGTTCCGCAAGGGCTTCATCTACTCGGAGTTCGCCTGCCTCGTGGACTACCTGGTCGAGCAGTATGGCAGGGACCGTCTGCTGGCCTACGTGAACGCCCTGATGCGCGACAGCAACAACGCCCGGGTGTTCCGCGGCATCTACGGCGTGGACTTCCCCGCCGCAGTGGCGCAGTTCCGCGAGGCGGCAAGCACCCCGAAGCCCAGGGGTCTGTCCCCGAAGACGTCGCGCAGCGACGGCGCAGGGGGCTGACCCCGCGGCGGACGAAGGGATTGCCCGGCCGGTGGCGAAGACTGGCCGCTGTCGCGCCTTCCCCAACCAGAAAGGAACACCAACCATGTCGAAGCTGGGCGTCGGTTTCATCGGCTGTGGCGGCATTCACAACGCGCACGCGCCGCATCTGGCCACCAATGACCGGGCGTACGTCGCCTGCGTGATGGACGTGAACCCCGAGGCGTGTAAGGCCCACTGTGAGAAGTACGGCACGGAGAACTGGACGACCGATGTGGACGAGCTGCTCGCCCGCGACGACGTGAACGCGGTCGTCATCTGCACTCCCACCGGCCTGCACAAGGACTACGTGCTCAAGGCCGCCGCCGCCGGCAAGCAGATCTTCTGCGAAAAGCCCATGGCGATGAACGTGGCCGACTGCGAGACGATGGACGCGGCCTGCAAGCAGGCCGGCGTCGTGCTGCAGATCGGCTTCGTGCGGCACTTCTGCAACGAGTGGCTGAAGCTGCGGGAGATCATCCAGTCCGGCATGATCGGCCGGCCAGTGGTCTGGCGCTCCGTCAGCGGCGGCTCGGGCGCGCCGACCCCGTGGTTCTTCGACAAGGAGCTGGGCGGCGGCCCGTTCATTGACGGCGCTGTCCACAGCTACGACTGGGCGCGCTACATCTTCGGCGAAGCCACCAATGTCGTCACCGACATCCGCAAGCTGAAGGCCGACACGACCGCGTGGGACACCGGCACGGTCATCGTCAACTTCGCCAGTGGCGATCAGCAGCTCGTCATCTGGTCGTGGGGCCTGCCGGGCTTCGGCGGCAAGGTGAAGGCCGACAGCGCCCATGATGTGCTCGGGCCGCTGGGCTCGATCACCTTCCCGGGCGGCAACAAGCTGCAGGTGAACCTGGAGGACGGCGAGCACGAGGTGGAGTACGAGGCCGACGGCGGCAGCGAGTGGTTCCGCAAGCAGATGGAGAGCTTCCTGGACTGCTGCCTCAGCGGCACGGCGCCCATCGCCGGGGCCAAGGAAGGCATCGAGGCCACGCGCATCGCCGCGGCGGCCCTCAGCGTCGGCGACAAGCCGGCGATCATCGAGCTGTAGCGCAGGGGGATTCACGGAACGAGAGCCGCGGGGTGTCGGGCGCAGCCCGACGGGGCCCCGCGACGCCATGCAGTTGTAGCGGGCAGCACCGCCAGCCCCGCTGGCTGTGCTGCCCCGTTGAGGCACTGACGGAGGGGCCGGCGCCGACGCATGAGGTGCCGGCCGTTCGTTTGTCTGCGCTGTGACGGAGGTTGTCGGATGTCGCGCATCGAGTCTGTGTTGGTCGTGCTGGCCGCTTTGACGGCCATGTGGGCGGTTCCGGCGGCCGCTGCCGAGACGCCGTTGGGGCCGTTGCCGGACAATCTCCTGTCGGACGACGGGACGGTGTTCCCGGCGCGGGTCGCCGTGGACGGTGGGGGCTTCGTCCTGGTGTCGGATTTGAGCAACCGCACGCTGTGGCGCGTGTCGGATGACGGCCGCCACCTCGCCGCGATCGCCGCCCTGCCCGGGGGGAAGTACAGCGTCTGGCTCGACGGCCGCCTCGGCCTGGCTTACGACGCCATCAAGGACCTGGCCTTCAGCCCCCACGCGGGGATCGTCAGCTACGCGGCCCGCAAGGGCGCGCAGTGGGTCGTGGTGGTGGACGGGCAGGAGAGCCCGCCGTACGACGAGCCGTCGCTGAACCACCACTTCCGCGTCTACAGCGAGGACGGCCGGCAGGTCGCCGTGCCGGTGCAACGGGGCGGCCAGTGGACCATGCTGCGCAACGCCCGGCCGGTGGACCAGCCTGTAGCGGGGGTGGACGAGGCGTGCGCGGAGTTCAGCACCGATGGCTACCGCCGGGTGGTCGGCTCCTGCCGGGCGCTGTTCAGCCCGGACGGCAAGCGCCTGGCCTACGTGGCCCTTCGCGGTAAGCAGGCCTGCGTCGTGGTGGACGGCCACGAGGGCCCCGCATACGACGGCGTGAGCCTGCTGTCCTTCAGCGCCAACGGGGCGCGGCTCGGCTATGCCGGCCAGCGGGGGGAGCGGCAGGTCGTGTGCCTCGGCGAGAGGGTCTCCCCGGCCTATGACGCCGTCGAGGAGTTGGTGTTCAGCCCCGACGGCGCCCACTATGCCTATGCGGCGACGCGCGGGGAAGCATCCATGGTCGTGCGCGACGGCAAGGCAGGACCCGCCTACCCCTCCGTCGGCAACCTGGTCTTCAGCCCCGACGGCCTGCACCTGACCTACCTGGCGACCCGAGACGACAAGTCATGCGTGGTGAGCGATGGCAAGCCGGGGCCATGGTTCCCCGAGATCGGCATGGCGTACGCCTCCAGCGGCCTGCTTCCCACCTTCAGCGCCGACAGCAAGCAGCTCGCCTATCCCGTCACCGAGGAGAACGGCTACCGGCTCGTGGTCAACGGGCGGGTGGACCCGCTCTTCGCGCAGGTGGATGTGCCGTACCCGATCTTCACACCCGCCGGTCATGTCATCTACCTGGCCACCGGCGCGGACGACAGGCAGTGCGTGGTCGTGGACGGTCGGCCGGGCCCGTGGCATGAGCGCGCGCAGCATCTGACCCTCAGCCCTGACGGCCGGCGCTACGCCTACGTGGTCTGGGAGGGCAACCAGGAGCGAGTGGTGCTCGACGGGCAGGCGCAGCCGCTGCACGACCGTGTCTTTGGCCTGCAGTTCAGCGCCGACAGCCGGCAATTCGCGTACGGCGCCGAGACCAACGACCAGGCCTCCGTCATTCGCGGGGCGGAGGCGACGCTCGTCCCCGCCAACGACATCCTCGGACTGCGCTTCACGCCCGATCTGGCGCACTGGGCCTGCACGGGGACGCTGGACAACGACAAGCACGCCCTGGTGGTGGACGGGCGCCTGGCTGGCGTGTGCGAGCAGGTGACGCCGGGCCCCGTGACGCTCACTGAGGACGGCCGTGCGGAGGCCCTCGGGGTGCGCGCGGGGGCGCTCGTGCGGCTCAGCAACTGAGCGCGCCGGCGGGAAGCCAGCGGCAACCCAGGTGCGGCTGCGCGACGTATGAGTGTGCCGAGTCGCGGGGTGTTGGGCGCAGCCCGACGGGGCCCCGCGATGGCTTCCCACGGGGTCGTGGGGCCCGCCCGCTACGCGGGCACCCCACGACTCCGCTCATTCTACCCGACCGGTTCCGACGTCGCCACCGTGATGCACCGGAACTCCCCGCTGTTGTCGGTCGGGTCCCCCTCCCGGTGCGGGCGGCAGGCGCAGTAGAAGTGGTAGAGCACGCCGTCGCGCTTGATGACGGCCGGCTTGTGGGCGTGCGTGCTGTCCAGCGCGCCCTCGGGCCCGACCGTCAAGATCGGCTCGGGGTGTTGCTCCCAGTGGAGCAGGTCGTCGGAGAAGGCGATCCCCTCCTGCGCGTGTTTCCCATCGTAGCCGAAGTGGAACATCACCCACCGGCCCCCATGGCGCACGACGCACGGGTCGCTGCGGAAGCGGCTGTCCCAGGCGCCCGGCGTGGTGCGCAGCACCGGGTTGCCCGGGTGACGGGTCCACGTCTGCAGGTCGGGCGATGTCGCCAGCCCTGTCTGCTCCATCGCGTGGATGTCCTTGGCATTGTAGAAGCAGACGAAGAGCCCCTCGTGGTAGATGAGGCACTCCTTGTAGAGCCCGCCGCGCTCCCAGTCAGCGCCCGTCTCGGGCGTCAGAAAGGGCTCGGGCAGGCGCTGCCAAGTCATCAGGCTCTCGTCCTCGGTCCAGGCCAGCCCGAAGCGCGCCGGGCCGCTTTCGTAGCCCTCGCCCGGGTACGAGTGGTACGCCATCCAGTACTTCCCCTCCCACTGCCGCAGCGTGCGCGGGCCGTCCAGGGCGTTCTCGCACAGTAGCCACGTGCCGGCGGCGTTCGCGCTGTCCCAGCCATTGCCCTCGCCGCGCCTGAGAATGACGCCGAACTCCTCCCAGTGCAGCAGGTCCTCGCTGCGCGCCAGCGCGGTCTGGTAGCCCTGCCCGTCAAAGCCCACGAACGTCATATAATACGCGCCGGCGTGCTCGAACACGAACGGCACATCCACCGCGCGCTCGTCGAAGGCCCCCGGCTCGCCCGAGCCGGTGAGAACAGGGCGCCCCAGCTTGTGGGGCGTCAGGTATGGCGTCAGGTCGGTCATCACAGCACTTCCTCGGGTCGTGTCTCCGGGCAGTTCATCGCCGCGGCACGTCGGTCCTGCCGCAGGAAGGGCCTGCCGGCTCCGGCGGGGAATGACCCCGGCAGTTGGCCCCACCTTCACAGGAGAATCGAGTCACCATGAAGACATGGAAAGTAGGCATCGCCGGGCTGCGGCGCGGGCGGGGGTTCGTCTCGCTCTTCGCCGCCCATCCCCGGATGAACGTGACGGCGCTGTGCGACCTGAGCGAGAGCACGCTGGCCGATCTGGGCGGGGCGTTCAACCTGCCCGACTCGGCCCTCCACACCGACTATGACGCGTTCCTGGCCAGCGACATGGACATCGTCATGATCGCGACGCCGATCCGCTTCCACGCCCCGCAGACCATCGCGGCCCTGCAGTCCGGCCGGCACGTGATGTGCGAGCAGACGGCGGCCTACACCGTCGAGGACTGCGCGGCCATCGTGGACGCCGTCAAGCAGACCGGCAAGACGTACATGATGGCCGAGAACTACTGCTACTTCCACTATGTGCGGCAGTGGCAGAAGATCGTGCGCCAGGGCAAGCTGGGGCCGATCTTCTACGCCGAGGCCGAGTATGTCCACGAGATCGAGGACCTGCTCATCAACCCGGAGACGGGCGCATACTACTGGCGCCACGAGCGCCCGCCGATCTGGTACTGCGCCCACACCCTCGGGCCGCTGCTGACGCTCATGGAGGATCGCATCGTCGCCGCCTCGGGCAGCGCCGCAGGCTTCCACAAGCGCCCGGAGCAGTCCGACCATCTCGGCTTCCTGGACTTCCAGGTCGGGCTCTTCCGCACCGAGAAGGGCGCGGTCATCAAGATCGCCCGCAGTCAGGTTGCCCCGCGCTATCCCCACATGGTCTACTACTCGCTCTACGGCACGCAGGGCTATGTCGAGAACGGGCGCAATGGCAGCAATACGAACGGCTACCTGTGGATCGAGGGCGAGACGCGGGATGACCCCAACGGCCATCGCTGCGCGGAGGTCATCGAGTGCAACGTCGTGGACCCGGAGGCCCCCGAGGAGGCCAAGCACGGCGGCCACGGCACGTCCGAGTACTACATGATCCGCGACTTCCTCGATGCGCTGGAGAGCAACCGGCAGCCGCCGATTGACGTGATGCGCTCGATGGACTTCACGGTGCCCGGCATCATCGCCCACGAGTCCTCGATGAGCGATGGCAACTGGCGCGACGTGCCGCTGTTCGACTGGTGATGTAGGCCGTGGGTGCCGCGTCG
>JAJFUB010000105.1 GCA_021372615.1 bacterium
CCCCGCCCCCCCCCGGCGGTGACGGGCGGGCGAGGCCGCCCGCCGTACGGGGCGAGGCTGGCTGCCCCGGGGACTCCGCACCGGCTGGAGGGAACTGGTCACTCATCGCGCATGGTAGTTCCCTGTCGCAGGTCGCTCTCCTGCGTGGGCGCGAGAGGGGGGAAGCGGCCCCGCGCCGAATTGCCACCCCAACAAGTAGTGTGTGCAGGAGGAGCCTCATGACCTCACGTGATCGCCTCATCACCGCCCTCGACCACCGCGAGCCCGACCGTGTGCCCTTCGACCTGGGCAGCACCTTCGTCACCGGCATCACTCGCGGCGCCTGGCTGGGTCTGCTGGCGGAACTGGGCGAGAGCGGCCGACCCGAGCCGCCGATCCTCGACCCGGTCCAGCAGCTTGTCGTGCCCGACCAGGACATCCTCGACCGGCTGGGCGTTGACACGACCAGTTTCCTGCGCCACCGACCCGGCCGCATGCCGCTGAACGCCCGCGAGGACGACGGGTACCTGATGTTCGATGACGCCTGGGGCATCGGCTGGCGCATGCCCAGAGCGCAGGGACTCTACTACGACATGTTCGTCCACCCGTTGGTCGGCAAGACGCTGGCAGACGCGAAGGCCTATCCGTGGCCCGATCCGACGCGGGACTTCGACCGGCAAGCCACGCGCGACCTCGCCCAACGACTGCATGACGAGACCGACAAGGGGGTCATTGGGCCGGGCTTCGGCTCGGGGATTCTCGAGATGACCCTGTGGCTGCAGGGCTTTGACCAGGGCTACATGAACCTGCTCGCCGACAAGACGCTCACCTGCTACCTGCTGGACCGGATCACCGACATCAAGATGGCCTACGCTGAGCTGATGCTGGAGGCCGCGGGCGACTGCTGCCAGGTGTTCTACGTGGGCGGGGATGATGTGGGGCACCAGTTCGCGCCGGCGATGCGACCTGAGATGTTCCGGGAGCTGATGGTCCCGCGCTACAAGCGCTACCACGAGTTCATCAAGCTCAAGGCCCCGCACATCAAGGTCTTCTTCCACAGTTGTGGCTGCGTCTACCCGCTGATCCCGGACCTCATCGAGGCGGGGGTGGACATCCTCAACCCGGTGCAAGTCAACGCGGCGGAGATGGGCGACACGCAGCGCCTGAAGCGCGAATTCGGGCGCGACCTCACCTTCTGGGGCGGCATTGACACCCAGCACGTCATGCCCCACGGCACGCCGGAGGAGGTCAAGGGCGAGGTGCGACGGCGCATCGAGGACCTCGCCCCCGGCGGGGGGTATGTCTTCGACACGGTGCACAACATCCAGGCCGACGTGCCGGGCCGCAACGTCGTGGCCCTCGCCGAGGCGCTGGAGGAGTACGGGTGGTACTGACGGGTCCAGGCGCGTTGACCAGTCGTTCACGCGACACCGAAGGAGGCAGACCGCATGACTGACGAGAGCGCACAGTCACCGCAGGCCGACATGACGCAGATCATCGAGTCCGCCCGGCGGCTCGGCATCGAGCTGGACGAGGCCGAGGCCATGCAGTGGCTGACGGCGATGGCCGCGACAGAGGCGCGGGAGGGCGTTGTCGTGGACGAGCGCACGGGGGTGTTCGGACACTCCATGGTCATGCTGGACTTCTCGCCGGCAGACCTGGCGCACTTCCGCGAGATCGGCCGGCTGGTCGAGTTCGAGGACACGCCGGGGGTGGTCGAGACCGCGCTCGCCCTGTCGGGATCGGCGGCGCAGTCCAAGATCCAGGCGCATCCGGGCGATGCCGACTACTTCGAGCGCGTCAATATCCTCGCCGCTACGCAGGAGGACGCCTGCCGCATCCTGGCCGACCTCATGCGGAAGAAGGCCCTCAGCGCCGCCAAGGGCGAGACCTACCAGCTCATCGAGGTCAAGTTCGGCTCGTATCCGTGCGACCTCGTACGCGACGGGCGCACGCTCACAACCGGCTCGCCCATTGCCTGGAAGCCCGGGGAGATCGAGGCCGGGCAGGTCGAGGGCTTCAGTCCCGACGGCCAGCCGGTCGTGGTGCGGTGGGATGACGTGGCCCAGGACCCCGGCTGGTGCAAGCTGGACTGGGTGGTCGCTGACCCAGAGCGCCATCAGCTCGCCAACGCCAGCAACATGCTGGATGTGACCTGGGAAGCGCCCGATGGCACGATCACGCCGCTGGACTCGTACCTGGATCCGTACTTCCAGGAGGTGTACCTGGACGCCACCTCGGTCCCGATCTTCGCCAAGCTGGCCAAGCACGTGTCGGCCGACGCGCTGGATGACTACGTGGCGGGGCTGCGGCACGAAGTGGAGAAGTACCTCACCAAGGACGTCAACTACGGCAAGGTGGCCAAGCGCCTCTACAACATCTTCCGCCTGACGGGGCGCTACCCCGAGGCTGCCTTCTTGCGCGAGCTGTTTGACGAGCCGGCGACGATGCTCTACCAGGTCTGGTCGCTCATCCGGACCCTGGATGACGCCACGCAGCCGGGCTCAGCGCTCGCGATGCAGCACGTCCTCGACCAGGCGGATGAGCTGATCCTGGCGGTGACCGAAACCCTCGAGGGCGAGCAGGAGACCGAGATTGTGCGTCAACTGCTCCGCCTGCGTGACAGCCTGACCCGGCAGCGGACCGGGGAGACGCTGATCCCCGAGGCTGAAGCCACCCGCGCCGAGGTCATCAACCTGGTCAACAACTTCTTCTACGACAAGCTCACGGCGCTGCCCGCCATCCGGCAGTACATGGAGGAGATGAAGGCACAGTGAGGCTCGCAGCCTGGGCTGCCCTTATCGTCGGCGCCGCCTCGCTCCTGCACGCACAGGACTTGCGCGCTGGCAATACACTGTTGGCTGACAGCTTCGACCGCTTCACCAGCGCGACGGCTGATCTGGGGAAGCTACCTGGGACGGAACGCCCTTGGGTCAAGCGCATCCCGGCCCTCGACGGGAAGCCGGCCGAGGGGCTCATCACGGCGGCTCGGGGCGCGGTCACCATCGGCTACAGTTCCGGGTCCAACCCCTGTGACACCGGCCTGGCAGTGGACGGCTTCACCGTCGCCGATGGCGTCGTCAGTTTGACCGTTGGGCCCTCGCAGATGGCCGGGCGCGGGCACACCGCGATTGTCAGCTACCGGGCCGCGGACGTGCAGGCTGCCGCCGGGGGCATGGCGGATGGTGCGTACCATGTGGAGGTCGCGCCCGATTGGTCCGGCAGCCGCGATGTCATTCTGCGCTACGGCAAGGAACGGCTGGCGGTGGCGGACATCACCGCGGCACGCGGGCTGCAGGACCCGCACCGCGTGCGCGTGGCCTTCAGTGGCGATCACCACCAGGTCTGGCTGGACGACAAGCTCGTCATGGACTTCTGGGAGGCGGCGTCGGACCGCACGGCCGCGGGGCACGTCGGCTTCGGGGGCTACTACTCCATCGGCACGTTCGACGACTTCAGCGTGGCGGAGGTGGTGGGGGGACCCACGTCTGCGGCGGACACGAAGGGCCAGTTGCGGCCGCTGCTCTTCCAGGGGCGGCCGTTCTTCGTGCTGGGCACCTACGACGCGCCCCGCGATGGGGACCTCGCCGAGTGGCTGGAGGCGGGCTGCAACACGACGCTCTTCCACGTGGCCGACCCGAAGACCACGCCGGCGCAGCGGCGAGAGCAGATAGAGAAGGACATCGCGTGGGCCCGGCCGCATAACACCGCGCTGATCTACTTCCCGGCCATTGACTTCTACGCCCGCACCAACGGCAAGCCGACGGTGCCCACGCCTGACCAGACGGCCCCGATGGTCGCGCAGCTCCAGGAGATGCTGGCGATCACCGGCCGGGACCGACAGACGTTCGGGTACTGCACCTTCGATGAGCCCGAGAACGTCCTGCACCCCGCCTACGCCGACTGGGAGAAGCGCAAGGACGTGGGGCTGGGGGAATGGATCGGCAGCGGCTTCAAGTGGCTGTACGACACGCTGAAGGCCGGCGATCCCGATGCCTACGTCATGCCGATCATCGCGTGGTGGACGACCTACGAAGCCACCGCGCCGATCTATGACGTGAACCTGCCCGACGAGTACCCCCAGCGTGGCGCGCCGCTGTCGGGCGACCTGTTCAATGCCGTCTACGACGCGGCCAAGGCTGCCGACGCGGCGCGGGCGAAGGGGCGCACCGGGTTCGTCTACATGCCCCCCTGCTTCGACGTCATTGAGGCGCCGTGGCGCGCAGCGACCGTCGCGGAGTTCCGCTATCTGTGCTTCGGCCCGCTGACGCAGGGCGCACAGGGGCTGCTGACCTGGCGCCTCGGCCGGGCTACGCTGCCCTATCGCCGGGCGGTCATCTACCCGGTGTACCGGCAGATCAAGCCGCTCATTCCCTGGCTGCTGGGCGAGCGTTGTGACGAGCGGGTGACCAGCGATGCGGACGCGCCGACCGTGGACTACCTGAAGAAGCTCCCGGTGCGGGTGCGAACGGTGGCGGGAGAGACCATCGAGAAGGTCGAGGTCGCCGGAGTGAGCGACTGCAGCCACTGCCTGCGCCGGCGGCCGGACAACACGTACCTGCTGCTGGCCGTCAACAACCGTCGCGAGCCGCTCACGGTCACCTTCACGCTGCAGGGGCTGGGCGACCTGCCGGAGACGGCGCTGGAGACGCTACAGTATGCCCGCACGCCGTTGTCGGGCGGGCAGATCAGGGAGACATTTGAGCCCTTCGGCGTGCGGGCGTGGGTCATCGAGCCGAAGTAGCAGCGCGGTCCGCCGCGCCCTCGGGCGCAATGAATTGCGCCGCTACAGCTTCGGTGTCAGCACCTTCGCCGGGTCTGGCGTGAGGTAGGGCGACACGGCGCCGGTGAGGCGCACGGTCAGGTCGTTCGTCAGGTCCTCGGCGCTCAGGCACCACACCTGCCCCTGCCCCTCCGCCGGGACCGTGACGGCCATCTCGGTCTCGCTCCCCAGATCGCCCTCGATATGCGCCGCCTGCTTGCCATCAGGACCGGTGACGGTCAGCTTCCCGCCGCGTCCCGCCGCCTGCCCCTCGGCCTTGGCGAAGATCGAGAAGCGCGCCACCCCCGCCGGGACGTAGAAGTACATCCGCCCGAACTGCCCGTTCACGGTCAGCTTCTGCTTGCCGCCGGCGAGGAAGGCATGGCGCTGGCCGGTCGTGACGACCAGGCTGTGGCTGTTCTGGCCCGACTGCGCAACCAGTACGTACGTCCCGTCGCGGTCGGGCGTGAAAGTGACGTCCTGGCTCTCCCGCACCTTCATGTGCCCCTCGGAGAGTCCCTTGCCATCCGGACCCACGACGGCCCACTGCGTCCCCGGGCGGTAGTTGGCGAGTTGCAGGTTGGTCACCTTGACCGTGACCGCCTCGCCCGCCTTGCCCAGGATGAACAGCGGGTTGCGATAGCGCAGGCGCGGCGTGGTGATGGCCGTGGGAGGGGTCACCGACCCCGAAGTCGCGGTCTGTGACCGCTCCCACACCGGGATCAGCGCCTCAATCTGCAGGTCCCCGGTGCTGAGCGTCGGCAGCGGGGGCTCGAAGGGGCGAATGGTCAGCGCCGAGACGTAGGCCCGGTCGGCCGCGAGCTTGTCTAGCTCCGCGTTGGCGGTCCGGCAGGCCTCCCAGTAGCGGTCCAGCGGCTCGCGCAGTTGGTAGCCCGGCAGCTTGCTGACATCCTCCAGCATGCTCTCGAAGGTGTAGATCCAGTACCCGGCCGAGTGCGCCGCGCAGACGTAGTACTGCTCGGCGAGGTTCTCGCTGGGAAACTGCTGTTGCCACAGGCCGGGCACGAACAGCACCTGCGCCGGCAGGGCGGCGAAGGTCTGCTGCTGCTTGTCCACGTAGTCCGTGTAGCCGGGGCTGTAGGTACTCTCGGAGAAGCCCAGCACCGGGTGCGTCTCGGTGCCCAGGCCCATCGCCATGGCCTGGTGGGCCAGCAGCGGATAGTCCAGCAGCAGCACGCCGAGGATGAAGTCGGGGTTCTGCGCGTGGCACTCGCGCTCCAGGCGCTGGGAGAAGCCCTTGATGCGGTTGGCGAAGTGCTGCTCGAACTGCGCCTGCAGACCATTGTCCTTGAGCCACTTGGCCGTGTCCGTGCCACGGCTCTGAAGAGCCGTGCCACCCTTGCCGGTGGACTCCACGAACTCCTTCAGACAATCCCCGCAGTAGCACGGCGTGTTGAAGCACGTGTGGTCGGCCCCGTACATCTCCGGGTCAATGATGCAGCCATCGAGGCCGAGTTCGCGGCTGTGCTGGGCCAGCCACACCGCGCGGCCGATGATGTACTTGCTCCAGAAGGCCTCGTCGAGCGGGCAGGGGGTCCTCTGCATGGTGATGCCGGCGATGGTAACTTCGCGCCGCTCGGACAGCAGCGCCTCGGTCGCGCCGCCGCGGAAGTTGTAGACGGGCATGAGGTGCAGGCCATTGGTCTTGGCAACCTCACCCCAGCGGCGCAGCAGGGCGATGTTGGCCTCGGTGGGCGGGGCCTGCAGGCCGCCGAACTTGGGCATGAGCAGGTTCATGCCGACAGCCTTCATCCGCGCCTGCCCGTCGCCGAGGTCAGCGGACGACATGTACCCGCCGCGGATGCGCTCGCGAGTGATCCAGTCATAGCACGAGGCGGGGGCGGCGTGGAGGGTGGTGGTGAGTACGAGCGGGAGGATGAGCGCCGGAATGGTGAGACGGGTCATGCCAAGCACCTCGGTTCGGGCCAGAGCCGTTCCCCTCTCCGGAGCCCGCGGCCGTATCGCGGGCGAGGGAGAGGGGCAGCAACTGTATTGCGAGTCAAGCTTGTTGTGCGTGCTCTTTGGTAGTTTGTCGCGGCCGCCGCCTCTCGGCTAGCTCCGCGTCCCGCCCGCCTTCTGTCCGCGATGGAGGGGCCTGCAGGCGGGCG
>JAJFUB010000106.1 GCA_021372615.1 bacterium
GGGGGGGGGGGGGGGGGCCGCGGCCGCTGGAGCCGCTGCGGCCGGCGCGGCCGGCTTGGCGCCTGCCGCCGGGGCCGCGGGAGCAGCGGGGGCGGGCGGTGCGGCCGGGGTCAGCGGCCCGGGTGCGGGGCGCTCGCCCAGAGCCGCCACCAACGCCGCGGTGGCACTGGTCTGGCCTATGGCGCCCAGGGCGTAGGCAGCCGCCATGCGCACCTCGTTCTTCTCTTCCTTGTTGCTCAGGACGGTGCACAGGGGCTGCACGGCGCTGGCCGCACGCAACTGCCCCAGGGCCTGCATGGCCGCGATGCGCAGCACCGCGTCCTGGGCCTGCATGGCCTGCAGGAGTTCGGCGTCACCCGCGTGGCTGCCGATCATGCCGAGCAGCCAGGCGGCGCGAGGCGCCGCTTCCGCCTGGCCGGAGCGCACCAGCTCCGCGAGCTTCGGGCCCACCGCCCCGCCGCGCTCGCGCAGAGCCGCCAGGGCATCCATCACCTTGTCCGGCTCCTGCCCGGCGAGGTCCTGCAGGTACTTGCCTGTGCGTCGGGCGGTGCTGATCCAGGTGATGACATACACCGCCACCAGGATCAACACGATTGTGCCCAGCACTCTGACTGTCCGATTGTTCACGGTCATCAACTCTTGGCTGTGAGATGAGTGGTGTGCCGCTGGTACGTTAGCCGGCCTGCGCCTGACGGATCAGATCGAGCTTCTGCTTGATGAGTTGCCCCTGATTGGCGTCCGGCTGCTCCTCGGCAGGCAGATGCTTCATCAGTTGCAGGGCCATGGCGTCCCCGACGATCTGCAGCGTGGAAGCCAGCCACTGGCGCTGGAGGGCGGGGAGCTTGTTGTTGCCGCGCGCCCGCAGCACCTTCTCCGTGGCCGGCTTGCCGATGGCGGCGAGAATGGCGCCAGCCCAGGCCTTGGTCTCGTCATTCTGGCCGTCGAGTTGCTTGACCAGGCTGTCCACCGGGATGTCCTGCATGTTCGCCAGGGCCGCGGCCGCAGCCAGGCACAGCGACGGGCTGGGCGGGTTGACGACCAGCGCGATGAGCATGTCGCCGGCCTGGCCCATCCGCTCCTGTACGCCCTCGCCGAGTGTCGCGGCCTTGCGGACCCCGATCATGGCAATGGCCTTGGCCGCCGCCAGGGCCATCGGCTCCTGTGGCTGCAGCAGCGCCTTGATGCTCTCAATGCCCTTCTCGTCAGAGATGTACCCCAGAGAGGTCAGGGCATCGCGCCGCAGGGCCACCGGGGCCTTGCCGTCCAGCGCGGCTTCGGTCAGGACGGGCTGTAGCGACGCCTGGGTCTGGGTCGCCCCCGCCTGGGCGGTGGTGGAGACCTCACGCAGCAGTTGGTTCGTCACGCTCGAGGTCTCGAAAACAAGGGCTACCGCGGCGCGGCGGCGCGCATCGGCGTCGCCGCTGGTCAGCACGCCCTGCAGCAGCTTCTGGACGGGATCCATCCGCCAGTCCTTGAGGATCTCCAGGGCGGCCTCGCGTACCGCGGGGTTCGCATCACTGATACCGGCCACCAGGTTCGCCGTGGCCTCCGGCTCGTCGAGTTGCGCCATGCCGCGGAGAGCGGCGACGCGCACACCCGGATCGGTGGCGCTGGCGGCCTGCTGTAGCGGCGGCAGGGCTGCCGTCATGCCCGTGGCGCCCAGCGCCCGGGCGGCGGCGGCGCGCGCCGGGGCCGGAGCGCCCCCGTCGGTCACAACCTTGCTCAGCGGCGCGACCGCGGGCTCGGAGATCTCGCCCAGAGCGATGCTGGCCCAGTTGCGGGTTCGGTCATCGCCCGTCAGCAGGACCTGCGTCAGGCCGGGGACGGCGGGAGCACCGATGCGAGTGAGCGCCATCTGCGCCATGTGGCCCACACGCGCCTGGGGGCTGGCGAGGGCCTTGGTCAGGACCGGGACGGCGGGCGTGCCCATCTTGGCGAGGGCATCGCGCGCCGCATAGTACACTTGCCACTTATCATCCGACAGGGCGGCTGAGAGCGCCGGGATCACCTGTCCGGAGGCAGCCACGAGGGCCTCGGCCGGGGCGTTGCGGAGGGCGTCCGAAGCGACCTGGCGGACTTCAGCCGAGCCAGGATCACGCAGGGCCGTCGCCAGATACAGGATGGAGGCCGGGCCGCCAATCTCGGCCACCGTCTGGGTGGCCAAGAGCCGGACATCGGCGGTGGGCGACTTCAGGGCGGGCTGCAGGGGCGGGATGCCGACCCCACCCAGACGCACCAGCGCCGCCGCGAGTTCGCGCGAGGCGCCCGAGGTATTCGCCACCAGCATGGCGCCCATCTTGTTGGCAGCCTGCTGGGCTTCGGCGATCCTGAAGGTCTTCGGGTCCGGCGGGGGCGGGAGCACGACCGCCGGGGCGGCCGGAGCGGCCGCGCCAGGCGCAGCCGGGGCTGCCGCAGGGGCGGGGGCCGCTGCCGCAGCGGCCTTGGCGGCATCCTCCGCCGCCTTGGCCGCGGCCTTGGCGGCCGCCTCACGCACATCCGTGCCGAGCACCGCGCCCGTGGACACTGCGGCCGCGGCGCGGACCTCCGCCTGCGGGTCGTCCAGGCGGGCCATCAGGACCGGCACGACGTTGTTCAGCAAAGCCTGCGCGCCGAGGGCGCCGAGGGCCGCGGTGGCCTTCCGGCGCACATTCCAGTTCTGGTCCTTCGAGGTATTGACCAGCGGCGGCACGACCTGCGGCACTTCCTCGGGCTTCAGCCCGGCGCCGATGGTGCCCAGCATGGTGGCGGCCTGGCCGCGCACCTCGTAGTTGTCGTCCACCAGCAGCTTGCCGGTAATGGCGCCGAGCGCCTTGGCCTTCATGTTCAGCAGCGAGGTCACCGCGCAGTCGCGCTCGCGGTTGTACTCGGCGGCTTCCTGGTTGGGCGCCGGCTCCCCGCGCGTGATGATCTTCACCAGGTCCTTGGTAACGGGCTCGCCGACGCCGCCGAAGACGGTCGCGACCCCGGTGCGGATGTAGTCATCCCAGGCGCCCATCAGCGGCAGGAGGTAGGGGATCGTGGACGGGCCGATGGCGGTCAGGACCCCGGGGGCTCCGGCGCGGACCTTCGCGTCCTTGTCGGTCATGGCCTCCACCAACGGTGGAATGGCCAGCGCCCCGAAGCGGGCCACGGCGGCCTGGATGCGCGGCTGCACCGGGGCATCCACCACCGTCCAACAGGTCATCAGCTGGAAGATCGCCTTCTCAGTGCCCAGGCGCGTCACAGCCTCGACGACGCCGTCCTGCACCCAGCGCGGGGAGTCCGTCACGGCGTCGGCGAGCTTCTGCGACGCCACCAGGCGCTCCACGGCGGCGAGGCGCTGAGCCGGGCTACCGTATGCGATCTGGTCGCGCAGGCGGCTGACCTCGCTACGCCGGCCACCGGCGTAGATGATGAGGCACAGCACCGCTCCAGCGACGACCAGCCAGGTTACCTGTCGCCTGAGGTGTTCGTCCACGGGCTTCAACTCCTCGTTTGAGCCAACAGGCCTCGCGTGGCCTGTTGCAAAGGCATGATGCGCCAACCTCCGCACGGCTAAGCGGCGAGGCCAGCCGGTGGCGGCGGTCCATCAAGAGAGCGACTGTTTCACCGCGCGGGGAGGGGATTCCTCCCCGCCTCCAGTGTTCTTGCGAAGTTTTTTGCGGCGGGCTACATCGCGTCCAGGCAGCGCCAGAACCCGGCCGCTGCCTCGCCGAAGGTGAAGCCATTGCCGGGGACGAGGGTCATCAGGCCGGCGAACGACCGGCAGCGCACGATCGAGATGATCTCCTTGACCTCGCCCTGCCCCCGACCGGGCACCGTCTCGGCCGGCCAGCCGGGCCGGCCGCAGCCGTCGGCCACCATGAGTTGCGCGGTGAAGCGCTTCAGCTTCCCCCGGCTCCAGGTGCGCAGGAACGGGTTCTCGCCCACGTGCGCGAAGTGCCGCGGGTTGAACGACAGCCGCAGGGCCTCGCTGTTGACCTGCCCCAGCACGTCCGCACAGTTCGTGGCGTCGCGCCAGACGGCTGCCGGGTGGTT
Organism: bacterium; assembly: GCA_021372615.1. Classification (NCBI taxonomy): domain Bacteria; species bacterium. Next base: position 4,018 of record JAJFUB010000106.1, read on the forward strand.
CTCGATCAGCAGGACCATGTTGTGGTCGGCAGCGGCCTGGGCGAGGTCCGCCAGGGCTGCGACAGCGCGGGGCAGGACGGCCTCCATCTCGCCATCCCGCGCCAGCCATGGCGACAGCTTCAGGTAACGCGGCGCCAGGCCCTGTGTGCCCTCCAGGGCGCTAAGCAGGGCGGCACGGCGTTCGTCCGCCGAGGCGCTCCAGTCCAGCTCGCACGGCCAGACGGCGACACTGCAGCCGGCGGTGGTGAGCGCTGAGACGAAGCGCGCCTTCGCCTCCGGCCCGGCCTGCTCCAGCGACCGCACCTGCTGGGCCGACACCTCGAGGGTCTCGATGCCCTCGGCCTGGATCTCCCACAGAGCCTGGCCGATCTCGTCGGGGGGGAAGACAGCGGTCAGCAAGCCACTGAGCGTGAACTCCTCTTCGGCCAGCCGGGCGCGCTTGATGGCTGCCCGCTGCTTGACGCAGTCCATGCAGTGCGGGTTATCACACAGCACGGCCGCCGGATCGGCCTGCAGGGCCTCGACGGCGAGGCGGAGGATCTCCGAGGCCTTCATCAGGCGGCAGACCGCGTTGCCGATCCGTCCCACGCGCATGGCGTCGGCCTGGGCGAAGAGCCGGTCGAGCTGGATGAAGTCGCGGTGGGGCCCGGGGAAGCGCTCCAGCACGGCGGTCTGCTTCCGGCGGTCCGCGTCGTAGTAGTCGCGCACGATGGTCTGCAGGTACGCGCCCTCCACGATGTCCTCGGCGGTGTGCAGGAGCGTGTTGCGGTCCTGATCGCACCCGATGAACAGCAGGTAGCCATTGTCCAGCTTGGCGATCCGGCCCCAGGGGGAGTCTGGGCCAATGGCGGTGGGCTGGCCCACGTGATCGGCCAGCAGCTGCTCGGCCAACGGGCCAAAGCCGGCAGCCGAGTGGGTCGGGTGGATGCTGCGGATGGTCTCGGGGCGCCGCCAGAAGCGGTCGGTGATCGTGCCCACGTTGGAGGGCGTCTCGTTGACATCGAAGACCGGGGCGCCGCCCATCGCCGGCATCATCACCGTGCCGAACGGCCCGGCGACCTCGATCAGGGCGTCAATGACGGTGTCCGCCCCGCCCTCGACACGACCCAGCGCCGACAGCGAGGAATGGACCATCAGCACCATTCCTCCCTCGACACCGAGGTCACGGAGTCCCTGCTTGATCTCGTCCTTGGTCAGAGGCATGTGTTCTCCTGGGAGCGCCGGCTGCCGGCTGGCGCGTCGTTGCGAACGCCTCAGCGCCGCCGTGTCATCTCGACTTCCGCATGGTCCACCAGCCCGCCCAGCGGTACGCTCTGCTTGCGTACCCGGACCGTGACCTCGTCCACCTCGAACTCGCGCAGGATCGCCTCCACCACGTCGTGGGCCAGGGCCTCCATGAGGCGGTAGTGCTTGGCCGCCTCGATGCGGCGGACGAGTTCGTACACGGCCTTGTAGTCGGCCGTATGGGACAGATCGTCGGTCCGTCCGGCCGCCGTCAGGTCGCGGACGAGTTCCAGGTCCATGGCGAAGCGCCCGCCGAGCTGCCGCTCGGAGTCGTCCACACCATGGTGCCCGTAGAAGGTCATGTTGACCAGGCGAATGCAGTCGCGGTGGCTCATGGTTGCGCTCGGATCAGTCTCTTTTCAGTAATGACATAGGGCACGGAGATGTCCTTGCCCCGGGTGGGCACCTCGGGCACGATCTGCAGCTCAAAGGCGGCGGCCACGACCTGCTCGGGGGCCAGACGCGGGGTCAGGCGCGCCAGCAGGTCGTCGTAGAAGCCCCCGCCGTAGCCCAGGCGGTGGCCGTGGAGATCGAACGCTACCCCCGGCACCAGCGCGAACTCCACCTCGCGGGGTGAGGCCAGCCGGCAGCGCTCCGGCACCGGTTCGGAGATCTTCCAGACCCCTGGCAGCGTGTCCACATCGCGGTCGTTGATCTCGTACAGGTCCAGCGCGCGGGTCGTGTAGTTCACCTTGGGCAGCAGGAGCCGCCGGCCCTGCGACACCTGGGCGATGAAGTCGTGGGTCATCACTTCCGTGCGGAAGCAGGCATAGGCCAGGACGCACGAGGCCGCCTGGACGGCCGGCAGCGCCAGCAGCGACTCATTGATCGGGCGACTGAGCGCGGCCCGCTCGTCCGGGGTCAGCGCATCCCGCCGGGCGAGCACTTCGCGCCGCAGCACGTCCTTCTCGGGCTTGAGATTCATGCGCGCCCCACCACCTCCGCCATCTTGGCCACGTCCACCAGCCCGGCCACGTCATGGACGCGGATCATGTCGGCCCCGTTGACGATGCCGATGGCGCAGACGGCGGCCGTGCCGAAGGCGCGCTCCCCGGCGGGCTTGCCGGTGATGTCCCCGATGGTGCGCTTGCGCGACGGGGCCAGTAGCACCGGCCGTCCCAGGCTGCGGAACTCTCGCAGCCGCCGCACCAACTCCAGGTTGTGCTCCGCCGTCTTGCCGAACCCGAAGCCGGGATCGGCGATGATCTGCGTCTCGGCCACACCGGCGGCGACGGCAGCCGCGATGCGCTCGGCCAAGAAGTCATACACCTCGGTCACGACATCCTCGTAGTGGGGGGCATGCTGCATGTCGCGTGGCTCGCCCTGCATGTGCATGATAATGACGGCGGCACCGGTCTCCGCGGCCAGCTCCAGCATCCCGGGCTGACGGAGCCCATAGACATCGTTGATGATCGTGGCCCCGGCGGCCAGGGCCTGGCGGCAGACCTCGGGCTTGCTGCTGTCAATGGAGATGGGGACCTGCACTTCCGCCGCGAGGCCCTCGATCACCGGCAGCACGCGGTGCAGCTCCTCCTCAGCCGACACGCCTGCGCTCCCCGGCCGGGTAGACTCCCCGCCGACATCGAGGACATCCGCCCCGGCAGCGACGAAGTCGAGGCCCTGCCGGATGGCGGCTGCAGCCCAGTCGTCGTGGGAGCGGTCACCGACCGCGACGGTAGCAGCGTCGTCGCTGTGGGAGCGGTCACCGACCGCGACGGTAGCAACGTTGT
>JAJFUB010000107.1 GCA_021372615.1 bacterium
GGTGGGGCCCGTCGCACACGACGCGACACCCACCGCCTATGGTAACGCGAACTTCCGCAAGCCGGCACTAGCCATCATCGGGACAGCACACTAGCCGTAGCGGGCGAACCATTCCTCGAGGGTCAGCCAGGTGCCGAGGAAGATCACGGACTGGCGTCGGCCGGCGATCTGGTCTTCGACGACCTGGCGCAGGCCGGCGCCGTCGAGGAGGCCGGTGTCCACCAGAACGGAGGCCGCCGCCCGCTGCCGCAGGGCGCGGCGCCAGTCCTCGCACTCCTGGAAGGCGACACCAATGCGGGGCCACGCACAGCGGTCAAACCACTGGTAGTGGCACAGGCGGGTAGCTGCGCCCGCGGTCACGATGCCGCAGAGGGCCTGGTAGTGCCGCAGGATCTCCTCCCGGCGACTGCGGGCGAGGGGCAGCGCCGTCCGGGAGCGAGGGATCGCGGCGACGCGGGGGCTGAGCAGACGGAGCGCGCGGGCGTAGGCCCGGCACTGATAGCGGTAGTGCGGCGGCAGGGCCAGGAAGGCTGCGAACGCCTCGTTGTCAAAGGCCAAGACCCCCTCGTCCGCCAGGCGGCCCGGGGCGGACACATTGAGGTGGCAGCGGGTCTTGGAGACATTGAGGAGTTTGAGCAGGCCGACGAGGTCGTAGTTCGTGACCGCGTACGGCCGGGCATCCGCCGCCATCCGCGACATGGTCTCACGGTTGGCCTGCTTCACTTCCGGCCCCGAGCCGTGCGGCAGCACGGTGTCCAGGACGGCGTCGGAAGCGGTCTGGTAGTTGTTCAGGAGGTACTCGACCGGGTCAGCGAAGTCCGGCGCGCCGCGCAGCGGGGGAGATAGCGACAGGCCGTGGGAGTTGCCGGACGCGGTGCTGTCACCCTGGAAGAGCCCGTCGAGGAAGCAGCCTGTGAGCACCATGGTCAGTCCCTCACGCTCGATGAGCGGGCCGGCCAGCAGGCCCTGAGCGTGATGGAAGGCGTGCATCGCGTCCCCGATCAGCGAGCCCGGCGTGAGCAACTCCAGGGGGTAACGCGGACTGACCTGCAGGAAGTGGTGGGAGTGGCCCAGCGCCCCGGCAATCCGCGCGGCCAGTGACACCTCCAGAGCCCGGGTGCGATGGATCGTGGCACATGCCAGCGGCATCTCGCTGGCACAGGCGACCGAGCGGGAGTCCAGGCCGCCGCTGAGCAACAGCCCGGCGCGCTCGTGTCCGGCGCAGGTGCGGCGCGTCGCGTTGCGGATGGCCGTGGCGATCTGCGCGGCGTGGTCGTCGAGCGAGCCATGGTCCTGCCAGGTGAACTCGGGCTGCCAGTACCGCGTGGCATGAACCTGGCCCCCCTCCCAGGTGAGGACCGTCCCCCCAGGCACTTGCTTGATGTGGTCGTAGTAGGTGGCAGTGTCGAGCACCAGTTCCAGCGTGAGGAACTCGCGCAGACGATCGGGGTTGGCCCGGCGCGAGACGCCGGGGTACTCCAGGATCGCCTTGACCTCCGTCCCGAACACCGGCGAGGGGCCGGTGAGGTAGTACAGTCCCCGGCTGGCCAGGCGGTCGGCGATCAGGTGTAGCTGCCCGCGGGCACGGTCGTAGACCGCCAGGGCGAACGAGCCGCTGAGCAGGCGGGCGCAGGTCGGGCCGTGGCGCTCGTACAGCGAGAGGCAGAAGGCCGCCGGCCGGCGCTTGTGGTCTACGTCCTCGTCGTAGAGGTAGCCGGCGAAGGCCACGACGACCTGGCCGTCGTCGGAGACGGCGATGCGGTCGCACGGGGCTCCCCACCGGGAGCCGGTGGCGGCCACCGCGAAGTCATCGGCGGTAAGGGTCTGCGTGGGGGATTGCGGCAGACTGCAGGCGGAGGCCATGACCTGCAGCACGTCTGTCTGGAGCGGAGCGCGGCCCAACCAGCCGGCCAGTGAACTCATCCAAGCCTCTCCTCGGTTGCCTCCCGGCGATCCGTGTCCCCGAAGTGAACGGGTCTGGGCCACGGCGGCCTGGCCGCTAGTATGCTCCCCTTGTGGTCTAGTTTCCTGCTTCCGGCGCGCCGGGCCCCGCCGCCGGTCGCGGGGCCCGTCGCACACGACGCGACACCCACGACCTGCCTCCCGTTAGCGCGAACTCACGCAAGTGAGTACTAGAGCGCGTACTGCGTCCCGGAAGCGCTGCCCGGGAGGGCAGGAGACCGCGGGCGTGATAGCGAATATGTACAGCACTGGGGGGCTTGTTCCGCCCATGGGGGACCGGTTTTCGTCGGCTACCGGCCATCTCGACAGGACACGGTAGAGACATGCGGGTATCGGGCTCTCGCTGAGGAGGGCCGTGCCCGGCGAAAGGAGTGACTGGCTGTGTCGGGAGCTGCTTTCTTGCAACGCTCGGCGGTCCGGGGGCTTCTCTCGATGGTGTTCGTGGTCGTGATGCTGACGGGTTGCGGTGGGGGCGGGGGCAGGCGGGCGCCGGATGATGGCGACGACGGGTCTGCCGCGGAGGTGGGTACGGCCCGCTTCCACGTGGACGTGGTGACCGGGCGGGTCACGGTCACGCCCATAGAGACGGCCGCGGATACGGTGAGCACCGCTGCGATCCTGGCCGGCACCAGCATGCACTTTGACAGCACCGTGCTGTATGACCAGCCGGGCGGCACGGGGCTCAAGGTGATGGATGTGAGCCTGACGAACCGCAGCGGCCTGGCCATCGGCGCCGACTCCGACGGCACTGATGTCGGTATCCGAGTGATCTTCGGGGACATCACGCCGGTCACCGCCGCGTCGGACATCCGCACCCAGGTGACGGTGTCCACGTTGGCGGCGCTGGGGAGTGGGCCGTCGGGGGTGGCGGTGGGCAGCGATGGGGCGGTGTATGTGACGGGGGGGAACCAGGTCCTGAAGGTGCAGGGCGGGGCGGTGTCGGTGCTGGCCGGGGATGGCGTGGCGGGGTATGTGGATGGGCTGGGGACGGTGGCCCGGTTCGACAACCCCACGGGCATCGCCCAGAACCCGGTGGACGGGTCGCTGATCGTGGCGGACTACACGCGGCACCGCCTCCGGCGGGTGACGCTGGCGGGCGTGGCGTCGACGGTGGCGGGGACGGGGGTGGAGGGGGGCACCAACGGCACGGGGAGTACGGCCACTTTCAGCCGTCCGGCAGGGGTGGCGGTGGACGCCGCTGGCGTGATCTACGTGGCGGAGCAGGGGGGCCACCGGGTGCGGCGGATCGCGCTGAGTAGCGGCGACGGGACGCTG
>JAJFUB010000108.1 GCA_021372615.1 bacterium
TTCGGCTGCGAGTCCGCCGCCTCGTTCGAGGCCCTGCTCGAAGACCCGCGCATTGATGTCGTCAACATCCTCACCCCCAACGCCATGCACGCCCAGTTCGCCATCCCCGCGATGGACGCCGGCAAGCATGTTGTCATCGAGAAGCCGCCGGACATGACGCTGGACAAGGTGGACGCGATGATCGCCGCCCGCGACCGCAACCACGTCAAGACCGCCATCTCCCTGCAGGTGCGCTTCCGCAAGCCCATCCAGGCCATGTACCAGGCCATCCAGTCCGGGCGGTTCGGGAAGCTGTACTACGCCGGGGCGCACATGAAGTGGTTCCGCGACACGGCGTACTACCTGTCCGATGACTGGCGCTCCAAGCGCGACCAGGGCGCCGGCGTCACCATCCAGCACGCCTTCCACTACATTGACCTGCTGCATCACCTGATGGGCGAGGCCGATAGCGTCAGCGCCCGGATGTTCAACCTGGCCCACCCCGACGTGCAACTGGAGGACACGCTGCAGGCCTTCATCAACTGGGGCAACGGCGGGCGGGGGATCGTGGAGGCGAGCACGGCGCTGTGGCCGGGGACGGACATCCGCATTGAGATCAACGGTGAGAACGGCACGGCGATCATGCAGGGCGAGCGCCTCGTGACCTGGCAGTTCCGCGACGAGCAGCCGGGCGATGCCGAGATGACGCAGGTCGGCAGCGCGGCGGTCAAGACGGCCGCCGGCGGCGCGGCCGACTTCGCCTTCACCGAGCACCAGTACATGATCGAGGACATGGTCCGGGCGATCAACGAGGATGGCGACCCGTGGGTAACGCTGGAGAAGGCGCGGGGCAGCCTGGAGATCGCGCTGGCGATGTACCAGAGCGCCGACGCGAACGGCGCGGAAGTGCAGCTGCCGCTGTAACCCGATAACCCCTCCGGCGCTCGCTGCGCGAGCGCGCCGGGACGGGTCGCTGCGAAGCAGCGGGGGTAGGACGACCTACCGCCAACGGCGGCCTACCCCCTACCCCCTCCGTGAAGGGAGGGGCGAACGACGAACGGCAACGCGGGACAGGCATCACTGCCTGTCCCGCTTCGCTTGCGTCGTTCGGGAGGCGATTGTGCGGCTAGCTGCGCGGCCTGATCTTCACGTGTCCGTCGGCATACAGACACACCGAGCCCTTGGTGTGCCAGTTCGAGCTGAAGTCGAACAACAGAATGAACGTGGACTCGTTGTTGTTGATGAACGACGAGGGCGAGGCGTACTGGTACAGGCCGTTCCCGTAGTCGTACGACAGCCCCTCGGTCTGCCAGGCCTTGTCCTTGTCAGACGGGCAGCGCCAGATCTGGCTGTTCTTGACGTACGGCTCAATGATCTGGTTGAGGGTCCCGGGGGCCCCGTCGCCCGACGAGCTGGCCGCCAAGGGCAACTCCTCGTCATAGTCGGAGGCGTACATCATCAGCGCCGCCCCGATCTGCTTCTGGTTACTGATGCAGGTGGACTCACGCGCCTTCTCCCGGGCCCGCGAGAACACCGGGAACAGGATTGAAGCCAGGATCGCGATGATGGCGATCACCACGAGCAGCTCGATGAGCGTGAAGCCGCCGCGTCGGTCATGTCTCTTCATGGAATCTCTCCTCCTTCTGTCGCCGGGCGAACGTTGCTCCTACTGCCCACCAAAGGCCTTGCCCATAGCCTGCAAGAGCGGCTTGATCTCCTTGCGTTGCGTATCGCTCAGGCCGGCGGAATAGCGGGCCATGCGCTGCGCCATGCGCGAGCCGAACCGCTGGAAGCGGCCGCCGCCCCGCCCCTGCTGCGCGCCCTGTCGCATGCGCTCGGCCATGCGGTTGATGCGCTCCACCTGCTGCTGGATGTCCGCCGCCCGCTCCTCGGGGCTCTTGGCCCAGAAGCGCGCCCACCGGCTCTGGAAGCGCTGCTCCATCTGCGCCTCCTGCTCGGCGTCGGACAACTGCCGCGGCACCGACAACAGGTAGACCGGCCGCCACTTGGCGTTCACGGCGGTGGCGATCTGCGCCAACACTTCCTCGATGGGCTTGTTCTCGGCCTGCAAGGTGATGTTACCCGTCAGGTCGGCCCCGGCGGCCACGATGAACCCGCTGGCGGTCGTGAAGTCGTAGAGCGCCTGCTGCAGCGGCGTGTCCTGCAGCGTCAGGGTCACCGTCTCGGTACGCACGGGGATGATGAGTTCGCCTACCGGGTCATACAGGCGGGGGCCGAAACGTCCGCCCTGTCCGGGTTGTCCGCCCTGTCCGGGTTGTCCGGCTGCGGGCTGTCCGGCTGCGGGCTGTCCGGCGGCCGGCTGTCCGGCGGCCGGCTGACCCTCGGGGGCCTGCCCACCGGCGGCCTGAGCCGCCTGGGCTGCCTTCTGGGCCTCCTCGCGCAGGCGACGCTGCATGTTGGAGCGCCCGGCTCCGGGCATCTCCGGCGGCGGCTGTGGGGCGGCCTGAGCCTGTGGTGCAGCCTGCCCCTCGCCGGCGGCCGGCGGCGGTCCGCCCTGTGCCCCCGGGCCCTGCCCCTGTCCGGGGCCGCCCCTCCCGCGCCCGAAGGCCCCGCTGGACCGCCACTGCTCGAACAGCTTGCCGCGTTCCTCGTCAGTGAAGCTGTCGAACCAGTTCTCGCGCTGGTTGTTCATGCCCGCGTACAACTGGTCGGCGGTCCACGGGGTGGCCGGTGGCGCGGACTCCAGCACATAGGCGCGGATCCACGAGGCCTCGATGGCCTCGCCGAAGGCCTTCACGGCCGGCTCGGTCTTCACGTCAGTCACCTTGACCGTAGCCGTGGCCGTGCAGGGGCTGACGACGCCCACCTGCACGGATGACTGCTTGGTGATGTCGGCGGCCACGTCAGCCGCCGGCTGGTCGGTGACGTCCAGAGTCACCTTCGGCGCGGTCGGCTCGGGCTTCTGGTCCTGGGCTGCGGCCCACGGCACGGCGCCCAGCACGAGGCCCACGACCAGAACGGCCAGACAGACTCTCCGCATGTCTCCCACTCCCTTGCTCAGCATGATGGCGTCGCCACTCCCTGACACACCACCGCGACCAGATTGCGCACAAACTCCTCACTCTCGTCGCGCCACTCGTCGTCAGTCCGGCCACGCGAGCGCATGACGAAGGCGCGCATGCTCAGGGCGATGACCTGCATGGCAGCCTCGGTCATCTCCGCGCGCGCCTCCCCCCGCGCCGCCCGCTCCACAAGCAGGCGCCGCACGGCCTCGCGCACCTCCTCGTACTGCCGCCGCAGCTCCGCCGCAGCCGCCGGATCGCGGCGGGCGGAGTGGAACAGCATGTGCAGCAGACGCCGGTGCTCCCAACTGGCGTCCACAAAGGCCCGCACCTGGCGCGCCAGCGCGTCGGCGAGCGGCAGGTCGGCCAGCTCGCGCAGCGGCAGGCGGATGAGGTGGCCAGGGCCGAAGCGCTGCAACACCGCCTCGAACAGGTCCTGCTTGGTGGGGAAGTGCTTGAAGAGCACGGCCTCGGTGACGCCCGTGCGCTCGGCCACGTGCCGCGTGCACGTGCCCTCGTAGCCGTTCTCAGCGAATAGTTCCAGCGCCGCCTGCAGTAGCTGCTCGCGGCGCGCTTGCCCTCGCGGCCCCATGTTCACAACCCGGTTGGTGGTCAGGTAAGTGGACACTTACCCTCTGACGTAGGCAGTATTCGGCATATTCCCACTGTTTCCTACCGTGTAGAGCACCTTTTTGCGCGCTGGGCCGATCCGCCCTGTGCGGGCCCGAGGGAACACCCCGGCCGCGCGGTTGTCCTACTACGCGACCCCACAAACCAGCAGGGAGGGATGCACGGTGCGCCAGTGCAGGGCTATCTGGGTGTTGCTTGCCGGTCTGTTGTACGGAGTGGTCGTCCAGGCACAGACACCGACCCAGCTACGGGTCACCGATGTCGCCGTCTTCAAGCACGGCTATGGCTTTGTGATGGCGGAGGGGACGGCCAAGACCAAGGACGGGTGGGCGGTGTGCGCGGAGGTGCCACAGGCCTCGCTGGGGACGCTGTGGCTGTACAGCCCGCAATCGGGCGTGGTTGTGGACCGGGCGGTGGCCGAGGTCCGTGAGACGAAGCAGACGCAGGACGCGCGCGATCTGGCCGGGCTGCTGGAAGCCAACCTGGGCGGGAAGGCCATCGTCTCCCTGTACGCCAGCACCACCGGCGATCCACGGCTCATCGAGGGCGTCGTGCTCAAGCCGGTCTACGGGGACAAGCCGCCCGGCTACGCGCAGCCGCAGACGCCGCCCCAGGATGACACGGTCATCTGGGCGGCGGTGCCACGGCCGCCGCAGCGCGAGCAGACCCTCACCCATGTGATGCTCCAGACCGACAAGGGCGAGGTGGCCATCCCGGCCACCTGGGTGCGCGATGTGACCTTTGCGGGGCACGCACGGCGCGAGCAGGAGGTGCTGCGGCCCGAGCAGGTCCTGACGGCGCACCTGGTGCGTGACGGCAAGCCCGTGGCGGGCGAGGTCCCGCTGGGCCTGGGCTACCTGGCCAAGGGCCTGCGCTGGCTGCCGGGCTACCGGCTGCAGATCATGGGGGAGGGCCAGGCCCGCCTGCAGTTGCAGGGCGACCTCATCAATGACGCGGTGGACCTGCAGGCCAGCCGCCTGCACCTGGTGATCGGCGTGCCGCACTTCGTGCAAGAAGAGATGCTCTCGCCGCTGTCACTCCAGGTCGCCTGGACCAGGCTCTCCTCGTACTTCGCCCCGGTGCAGCAGAGCGACCGCGACCGGTACAGCCGGGGCTCCTATGGCCAAGCATTCGCGATGCCGGTACCCGCGGCGACGACCATGCCGACATACGCCGGAGTGCAGGGCATGGTGACCGATGCCATCAGCGCCCGCCTGGGCGCCGGCGTCGCCGCCTCTGTGACCGGGGAGCCGGTCGAGGAGCTGTTCTTCTATCGCGTGCCGGACCTGACCCTCGCGCGCGGTGGGCGGGCAATGGTCGCCATCTTCGACGAGGCCGTCACCTACGACAACGTCTACCTGTGGAACGTCGTGGACGACCCCGACTACGTGCGCCGCCGCTGGTCACCGTACTACACCGCCCAGCAGCAGCAGCAATACCAGCAGCAGCCCCGCACTCCCGAGCAGGAAGCCCTGCTGCGCGACGCGATGAACCCGAAGGTCTGGCACGCGCTGCGCCTGCAGAACACGACCAAGGCGCCGTGGACCACGGCCCCGGTGCTGGTGATGAAGGACGCCCAGCCCGTGTCCCAGAGCATGCTGCTCTACACCCCGGTGACCGGCAGCGTGGATGTTACCACAACCGTGGCGCCGGACGTCATCAGCAACCGCGACGACCTCGAGATCGCGCGGACTGCCCGCGCGCTGAACGTGTCCGGCTACAACTACGACCTGGTCCGCGTGAAGGGCGAGCTGCAGTTGACGAACCGCAAGACCCAGGCTGTGCGCCTGATCGTCAAGCGGCAACTGGAGGGCGCGGTGGACGAGGTGAGCGCCGAGGGGGAGGTCACCAAGCTGGCCGAGGGCTTCGGAGGCATCAACCCCACCTCACGCATCATGTGGGACTTCAGCCTCCCCGCCGGTCAGCAGATCGTGCTGCGCTACAGCTACAGCGTCTACGTTCGGGTCTAGCGTCGCGTCCGCAGAGTCGGCGTCATGCTCCAGTAGCGCGGGCGGCCTCGCCCGCGCGGCGGGGCCGGGCAGGCGAGGCCGCCCGCCCTACTTGGGGGGCCGCCTCTTCTCGGACGCAGTACCAGCGCCCGGGCCTGCCGCGCTCCGGCGGCAGGCGTCCGCGCGCCCCCTCGCGAACTTACCGGCGGAACTCATCCGCCCGACTCCGAGGAGGCGCCTTCCATGCAGCCCTCACCTCGCACCCCCTGGACCCTCGCCGTCATCGCCCTGCTGCTCGCCGCCACGTCACTCCCGGCCCAGACGCTCCGCGCCGGGGACACCACCGTGCGCGTGGACCCGCAGGGCAGAATCACGCTCGACTATCGCCGCACGCCGATCGTGACCACCAGCTATGCCGGCATGTTCGGCCGCCTGCCGACCGGCAGTCCGATCTACTGGGTGGACGCCCGGCGCGAGCTGCAGGTCGAGACCTTCCCCACCGGCGACCCGCCCCGGCTGATCGCGTCGAACACCGGGACCAACGGTGTGACCATGCGCCGCGAAGTCACGGTCCTACCCTCTGGGGTGCGGCTGGCGCTTGAGATCACCGTGCCCGCGGGCGTCGCCGGCTCCATAGACACCGGCTTCACGCTCGACCCCGAGCTGGCCTATGGCGCGCCGGGGACGCTGTGGGACAAGCCGGGGGGCACCAGCAGGGCCGTCCGCCTGGGCGCGGCCGAGGGCAGTCTGCCATACCAGACCGCCTTCCAGAAGCTCCTGTTCGACGGCGAGTGGGGCAAGCTGACGGTAGAGTTCGAGGTGGGGGAGGGGCTGCAGGCACAGGGGGCCCTCCTCAACGGCGCGCGCAGCACGCGGAGCGCGGGTGAGTGGGTGCAGGTGCTGCCGCTGTCGGCCGGTGTGGCCGCCGGCGCCGCGCCGCGGACGTACCGCTCCGCCTGTGTGATCCGCTTCGAGCCCACCCCCGGCAAGCAGCACCTGTCGCCCCGACGCAACCTGCTATACGGGGGCGACTTCGAGAGCTGGCGCAACCCCGATCTGCCCGATGGCTGGCGGCGCAGCCCGTATGGCACCGCCGAGAACGCCGCCGGCCTGGCGCCCGACGAGCAGGTCAAGTTCGAAGGCGCGCGCAGCCTCCGCTGGTCACTCCCCACCAGCACGCTCACCCACGCCACGCAGTGGCTCGGCTACTGCGCCCCGACGACGCTGGACGGACGGTACGTCTTCTCCGTCTACTTGCGGGCCGAGGCCGCGGGGGCCGAGGTGATGGTGCGCTGCGGCGGCGCCACGAAGGCGCAGCCGACCACGGAGTGGCAGCGCTTCGCGGCGGTGGCTGAGGTGAAGCCCGGCCAGTCGCTCCCCGGCGTCAGCCTCGAGAAGCTCTCCGGTGGGACGGTCTGGGTGGACGCCGCGCAGCTTGAGGCCAGCAACGAGCCGACGCCCTTCATCGTCCGCGCCCCCGAGACCATCTTCAGCGCCGTCCCCTTCCCCAAGGGGTTGCTCGCCGACGAACTGGCCCGGTACGCCACCCCGCCTCCGCTGGGTGGCTGCGGCCCGGAGTTCTCCTACTACACCCGCGAGGCGAAGGGACGGCTCATCTACGAGGTGGCCCTGCCCGCCGAGCGCCGAGCGCAGGCCGCGCTGGCGGTGATACTGCGCGGCCCGGACGGCAAGCCGGTGCTCAGCCAGACAGTCAAGTCGCCTCTGCCCACGCGGGTGGTCGTCCCGTTCGACGTAGCGCGACTGCCGCGAGGCGCCTCGCAGGCGACGGCCGTCCTGACCGAGGGCGGCAAGCCGGTGGGCGAGAGGCGGGACGAGGTGCTGAAGCTGTCGTCGCTGGTGCCGGGCGCGGAGGTGAAGATCAACCGCCTCACGCGGGTGCTGTGGCGCGACGGTAGGCCTTACCTCCCGTGCGGCAGCGACGCCTCCACCAGCACGGAGAGGGCCCTCGGCCACATCCGCGACCAGGCCGCCAACGGCTTCAACCACCTGCACCTGTGGAGCGGCTTCTGGGAGCCGGAGAAGACCGCGCACGGCACCGTGCCCAAGCTGAATCCGGCGGCACTGACGCAGATCCTCGACGCCGCCCAGGCCGCCGGGATGACCGTCACCGTCAACCTGAGCCACTGGCTGTCCATGGGCCACTTCAGCCCGGGGCGCTTCACGAACCCGGACGTGAGCGACGAGGAGATCCTGCGGCGCGTGCGGGAGGTCGTGCGGCTGTTCCGGGGCCATCCGGCGGTGCTGGGCTGGCACCTGATTGACGAGCCCGACCCGGCCTACTGCACCCCCGAGTGGATCGCCCGTATCCACCGCGAGGTGAAGGAGGAAGACCCGTACCATCCTGCCGAGATCAACCTCGGCGGCACGGCCGTCAGCACCGCCAGCTTCCTGGAGGGCTCCGACTACGTGTCGGTGGATATCTACCCGGTGCCCACGGGGCATGTCGGCATCATCGCCCCTCACACGCGGTTCATGCGCCTGTCGGGCCAGTGGCGGCCCATCCGCTGGTGGATCCAGTCCCTCCCGTACGCCTACGAGCCCACCGCCGCCGAGCAGGCCTGCATGGCCTACCAGGCCCTGGCCGAGGGCACGCGCTTCATGCTGTTCTATAACTACCGCCCCACGTCATACGCCGCCTGGGCGGGCCTGGGGCAGATCGCCGCGGAGATGAAGGCGCTGCAGCCGGCGCTGTCCGCCGAGCGCCAGGACCTACCGGTGGCGGGCGTGGACGATGAGCGCGTGGTGGCGTCGCTGCACCGGGCCGAGGGCGCCGTCTGGGTCATCGCCGTGAACCGTGACACGCAACCGGCGACAGCACAGTTCACACTGCCGGGCGACTGTGCGGAGAAGACGGCGGAGGTGTTGTTCGAGGGGCGGAAGGTGAAGTGCGAGGGGACGACACTGCGCGACGAGTTCGCGCCAATGGCCCGGCATGTGTACCGGGTGAGGCCATAGGAGGGGAAGGGATGGCAGGGAGTACGTCACGTCCGCGCGGTGGGACCGATGGTACGCCCGACACTCTTGTCGGGCGGCGGGGGGATTCGCCCGACAGGAGTGCCGGGCGTACCGCCGCACGGCCCCATTCGCCCGACAAGAGTGTCGGGCGTACCGCCGCACGGCACCATTCGCCCGACAGGAGTGTCGGGCGTACCACTGCGCCCCACCATCCGCCCGACAGGAGTGTCGGGCGTACTACCGCGTGATGGCCTCCCCCAACGCCTGGATGAGCGGTTTGAGTTCAGCGCGGCGATCCTGAGGCAGGCCAGCCGCGTATTGCGTCATCCACTGCAGCGCCTTCGGGCCGACCGTCGTGAGCGCCCGCTTCACCATGTTCGGCTGGCCGTCCGCGCCCGGCTGCCGGGCCATCGCCCCCCACTGGTTCAGCCGCCCCACCCACTTCTGGACCTCCTGCGCGCGCTCCTCGGGCGGCTTGGACCAGAACTGCGCCAGGCGGCTCTGCAGCGCCTCGTCTACCTTCTGCTCCATCTCCGCCTCGGACAACACGCGGGGCACCGAGAGCAGGTAGATCGGCCGCCACTGGGCGTTCACCGCCGCGGCGATCTCCCCGATCACCTGCTCCAGCGGCTGCTGGTCGGCCTTCAGGGTGACGTTGCCGGTCAGGTCGGCGCCGGAGGCCACGACGAACTTGCTCGCGGTCATGAGGGCGAACAGCGCCTGTGGCAGGGGCTGGTT
Organism: bacterium; assembly: GCA_021372615.1. Taxonomy (NCBI): domain Bacteria; species bacterium. Next base: position 9,296 of record JAJFUB010000108.1, read on the forward strand.
GTCCAGTTGCAGCGTCACGGTCTCGGTGCGCTGTGGGAGGATCAACTGGCGCACGGCATCGAAGCGGCCCTGGAACGGCCCGCCGGCGGGGGGACCGGCGGCACCCTCCGGGGGCCTGGCGACGCCGGCGCCGGGGATCGCGGGCCGCTTGGCGCCTGGCTGCAGCGACAGCATCGCCATCGCCATGAGCGCCTGCCGCTGCGGTTCGGTGAGGCTCTCGAACCAGGTGTCGCGCTGGTGGAGGAGGCCGGCGAGGAGCTGGTCGGGCGTGAAGGGTGTGTCGGGCGGGCGGGACTCGAGCACATAGGAGCGCACCCACGAGGCGCCCAGCGCCTCGGCCAGCGCCGCCACCGCCTCGTCGGCCCTGGTCTCCTTGAGGCTCAGCGTCACTTGCCCGGGCGCGGGGTCCACAATACCCACCTGCACCCCGAGTTGCTGGCCGATCTCGGCCACCACCTCGGCGGTGGGCTGACCGGCGGCCTCGAGCGTGGCCTCCGCGTCGGCGGGCGGCTGGGCGCCGGCCGGAAGCATGACAGCCGCCGACAAGCACGCACCAAACAGCAGAGCAATCCGCACCATGTGTCGCTCCTCCCTTCGCTCACCGCGCTACGGAGCAATTATGGCAGGACAACGGGGGGCGCGTCAAAGGTGAGGGGAGGTCGTTCTGTAGGGCGGGGGCTTGTACCCCGCCCGCGTGGCAGTGGCCGAACGACAGGGCGGGGTACAAGCCCCCGCCCTACAGAACGGCGTCCTCACCGCAGCGGCGGGTAGTAGATGAACAGGTGGGAGATGTCGTCACTCTCGCCCAGGAACAACTCGCCATTGAGGCCGGTGGCCATGGCGCCGAACGAGTGACCGATCCAGTACTGCGGGAAGGCCGAGGCGATGACTCCGAGGTCGGTGAGGCTGCGGGTGGACGGGACATAGGCGAACAGGTGGGCCATGCCGCCGGGCTCCTCGACCACCCCGTAGAGCCGCCCGTCGCCCCCCTCGGCCAGCGCCCGGATGTTCGACTGCCGGTTGGGCTTGCCCAGGTTCGTGACCGTGTTGTCGAAGGGGTCGAACTGGAACAGATAGCCGTCCACCGACGTCCCGCCGTACACCATCCCGTCACGGGCGACCAGCAGGCTCTGCACGCCGGCCACGTAGCGCTTGCCCTTCTGGCAGGGCGCCTGGGCATCCAGCGCGCCGAGGCCATGGACATAGATCTGGTCGACCTCCCACAGCCGCCCCTCGGCAAACGCCCCCAGCAGCCGCCCGCCCGGCAGCAGCACCAGCACCGGCGCGGCGCCCTCAATCCGCGCCATCGGCTCGACCTCGGCCCCCGCGGCGCTGATCTTCAGCAGCGTCCCCTCGGGCATGGCGAGGGCATACAGCGCGCCCTCCTCGTCCGGGCCGGCACAGGCGGCGAGGCCACCGACGCCCTCGGGCAGCGGCAGGGGCTCGAGAGCGGTCTTCGCGCCGCGGAACTGCTCCATCCCCTGACCCGTCTCGCCGGTGGCGTCATGGCGGAACGCCCCGCCCCCGCCCTCGCCCCACCAACCGCCCAGCAAGACACTGCTGCCGACATGCGCCAACACCCCGCCGCGCACGGGCTCGTCGCACACCACCCCGACATCGGCCACGCCGAACCCCGGATGAAAGTAACACAGGTGCGAGCGGCGTCCGCAGGTCAGGCCGTAGACATTGCCGGCCGGGATCGGCAGCAGCGCACAGAGCGCCGACTCGCCGCGCACGATGGTGGGCTCGACGAGGTGCTCGCGCAGCGAGAAGCAGTAGACACTGCCTTCGCTCACGAAGGGGAACGCCTTGGTGCGGTAGAGGCGCGAGTTCTCGTCCGCCTGCGGGGCGGCCAGGTGCGGCAGGGGCTCGGGTTCAGGGACGGGCTGAGGCTTCCTGGGCATGGTGGTCTCCGGGATGGACACAGGCGTGTGCGGCGATGGTACGCCCGACACTCCTG